>JBIKQE010000081.1:0-8565 GCA_044349815.1 Chitinophagaceae bacterium
GAATCGCCCGGCGAATTGCTGTATGCCTGCAACGAAAACCGCTTGGTGCATTACAAAGGCTTTGGCGAAAAAACGCAACAGAATATTCGCGAAGCGTTGGAATATTATTTATCGAACCAACACTTGTTTTTATACGCGGCCTTATACCCTGCGGTGGAACCGATTACAGCATTTTTTAAAAACGAATTACCTCAAACGACCTTTTACATAAGCGGCGCCATAGCCATGCAAGCCGACGTGGTGGAAGGCATCGATATTGTGGTGGGCCTTTCCGAAGAAGCGTTGAGTAAACAGTTGCAACAACACACGCAATGGCAAACCACCGCACAAGCCCATACGTGGTTGTTTATGGAAGTCTACCCGGTGAAGTTTCATTGCCACGAAGAACAGCCTTTCATGCATCATTTACAGTTAAGCAGTGGTTCAGAATACATGACTGCGGTGCAAGAAAAATTCCCGCAGTGGGAACAGCACGCCCAAACGCATAACAACGAAGAGGCATTGTATACGGCCTTAAACATACCGTACACACCACCCTATTTACGCCACAACACGCAGTTCATAATGCAGGGCATTCCCAACGATTTAATTCAACCCAACGATATTCGTGGCATCATTCACAGTCACAGTCGCTGGAGCGATGGCGGTTATACCATCGAAGCCATGGCCAAGGCTTGCATCGAACAGGGCTACGAATACTTGGTGATGAGCGATCACTCGGTGAGTTCGTTTTATGCCAGCGGACTTTCGGTGGAGCGCATCCGCGAACAGCACCTGGAAATTGAGAAGCTCAATGCGAAGCTCGCGCCCTTCAAAATTTTCAAAAGTATTGAATGCGATATTTTAAACGATGGCCGACTCGATTACGACAATGAGGTTTTAGCGTCGTTTGATATTGTGATTGCTTCCGTGCACCAACACTTGCGCATGAGCGAAGAGAAAGCCATGCAACGGGTGATGGCCGCTATTGAAAATCCGTACACGCATATACTCGGACATTCATCGGGGCGTTTGTTGTTGAGTAGACCGGGCTACCCGCTGAACTACGAGCAAGTTATTGATGCTTGCGCCAAACACAAGGTGGTATTAGAAATCAACGCGCATCCACGCCGCCTCGATCTCGATTGGCAATGGATTCCCTTGGCGCAAGAAAAAAACGTCATGCTCTCCATCAATCCCGATGCGCATAGTGTAGAGGGCATCCACGATGTATTTTACGGCGTACGTTCCGCGCAAAAAGGTGGTTTGCTGAAAAAGAACAATCTAAGCTCCTTAAGTTTAAGCGAGTTCAACGCCTACATCGCGTCATTGAAAAAATAATTTTTTTTGAAGCGCAACTAAGGAACTTTCTTCCGCTATCTTCCCGCCCTACGCGCTACAAGGTAGCTTGCTGCGGTCGGGGCTATTCCTCATCGGCAGAATCATTCTTCAGCCCTTGTTGGTGTTTTCACCAACAAGCAATTCAGCACAGCCCTTGTTGGTGTTTTCACCAACAAGAAATCGAGCACAGCCCTAGTTGGTGTTTTCACCAACAAGAAATTCAGCACAGCCCTTATTGGTGTTTTCCTTCAGCCCTTGTTGGTGTTTTCACCAACAAGAAATCGAGCACAGCCCTTGTTGGTGTTTTCACCAACAAGCAATTGAGCACAGCCATTGTTGGTGTTTTCACCAACAAGCAATTCAGCACAGCCCTTGTTGGTGTTTTCACCAACAAGCAATTCAGCACAGCCCTTGTTGGTGTTTTCACCAACAAGCAATAATGCTGTTCTACGAAGCGTATTCGCTTCGTAGTGTTATGCTTTGGCCTCCGGCCAAATCAGATGATAGATGCGATGCCGCTGCAGTGTGCGACGCAATTGCGCCGAGCAAAGTTCCGGACGATGATGACCAAAAAAAACCTTGAATGTATAGGTTCATTTGCTTTGTGATGGCACAAAGCACGGATAAGGATAAAGACACCAAGCACGAGTAATGGGTAACACCCTGTTCGCTGTTACTGTTCCCCGCTCACTACTTTCCGTGGCATTGCTTAAACTTCTTCCCGCTACCGCAAGGACAAGGATCGTTGCGGCCAATTTTAGGGTCGAGTCGGCGAATGGGTTCGGGCTTGGGAGCGTTCGGCGCCATGTCGTGCTCGTTGGCAGCATAATCGTCGCCGGCAGCATCAATTTCTTCTTTGTTGGCAATCATCGTGCTCATGTCGGTTTTCACCACTTCCGCTTCTTGAATTTCCTGCTCTTGCTGCATCGGTATGCCCGAACGAAGCAAGAAAGAAACAATGTGCTTGTTGGTTACCCCAATCATTTCTTTGAACAAATTAAAGGCTTCAAACTTGTAAATCAACAACGGATCTTTTTGTTCGAAACTGGCCATTTGCACACTCTGCTTCAGTTCATCCATTTTGCGTAAATGGGTTTTCCAAGCATCGTCTATCAAGGCCAAGGTAATTTGACGTTCCAAGGCGGCAATCAATTCGGCCGATTCGGTGGCCACGCTCTTACGTAAATCGGCCACTACTTGCATGCCACGAACGCCATCGGTAAAGGGCACCGCAATGTTGGTTATTTGATCGCCGTTTTGTTGTAAAATATTGCTCAGTACAGGATGCGTATTCTCTTTAATGAAAGCGGTTTTACGTGCATAGTAATCTTTCAACTGCGCATATAATTTTTCAGCCAAAGTATTGGCATCCATTTTCAAGAAGTCGGCTTCGCTTACTTCAGGTTCGAACGCAAAATCGCGCAGTACTTCAAATCGGAATTCTTCGTATTGACGATTGGCTTCGGCTTGGGTAGCAATTAGGTGACAACTGTCGTAAAAGGCATTATCTAAATCGAGGGCCAAGCGCTCGCCAAACAAGGCATTGCGGCGACGCGTGTAAATCACCTCGCGTTGCGCATTCATCACATCATCGTATTCCAACAAACGCTTCCGAATACCAAAGTTATTTTCTTCCACTTTCGTTTGAGCGCGTTCAATCGATTTGGTAATCATGCTGTGCTGAATCACATCGCCGTCTTTGTGACCGAGCTTGTCCATCCAGCCACTCAATTTTTCGCTACCGAACAAACGCATTAAATCGTCTTCGAGCGAAACAAAGAATTGCGAACTGCCCGGATCGCCTTGGCGTCCGGCACGACCACGCAACTGACGGTCTACACGGCGACTCTCATGACGTTCGGTACCAATAATGGCCAAACCACCGGCGGCTTTTACGTCGGGCGCCAATTTAATATCGGTACCACGACCCGCCATGTTCGTGGCAATGGTTACCGCACCCACCAAACCGGCTTCCGCTACAATTTGCGCTTCGCGGGCATGTTGTTTCGCATTCAATACATTGTGCGGCACTTTATCGAACGTAAGCATTTTGCTCAACAATTCCGATACTTCCACCGAGGTGGTTCCCACCAACACGGCACGGCCTTCGTTTTTCAAGCGTTTTACTTCTTCAATAACGGCCTTGTATTTTTCGCGTTTGGTTTTGTACACCAAATCTTGTTCATCCTTCCGAATCACGTTAACGTGCGTTGGAATGGTGGTTACTTCTAATTTATAAATCTGCCAAAATTCACCCGCTTCTGTTTCGGCGGTACCCGTCATACCACACAACTTGTGGTACATCCGGAAGTAGTTCTGTAAAGTAACCGTAGCAAAGGTTTGCGTAGCCGCTTCCACATCTACATTCTCTTTGGCTTCAATGGCTTGGTGCAAGCCATCGCTGTAACGACGGCCTTCGAGAATACGACCCGTTTGTTCATCTACAATTTTCACTTTACCCTCCATCACCACATACTCATCGTCTTTTTCAAACAAGGTATAGGCTTTAAGCAATTGTTGCATGGTATGAATACGATCGGCCTTCACCGAGTACTCTTGCATGAACGCATCTTTTAAACGTGCTTTTTCTTCGGGGCTGTGTCCACCATTTTCAATTTGAGCGAGACCGCTTCCTAAATCGGTCATCACAAAGAAATTCGGATCTTGTGCGTGGCCCGTCAACAACTGAATTCCTTTGGCGGTGAGGTCTACTTGATTTTGTTTTTCATCAATTACAAAATACAATTCACTATCCACCTTCGGCATGTTCTTTTGCTGGTCGGACAAATAATAGTTCTCCGTTTTTTGCAATACCTGACGAATACCCACTTCGCTCAAAAACTTGATGGTGGATTTGTTTTTAGGCAAACCACGGTGGGCGCGCAAGAGGGCTAACCCGCCACCTTCTTTATCGTCGTTGCCCGATGTAATGAGTTTCTTGGCTTCAATCAGGAAATTGTTCACCACCTGACGCTGGGCTTCCACCAAGCGTTCAATATGGGGTTTCAATACATGAAACTCTTGGTCTTCGCCTTTAGGCACCGGACCGGAAATAATCAAGGGTGTACGGGCATCGTCGATCAATACACTATCCACCTCATCCACCATCGCGAAATGCAATTTGCGTTGCACCATTTCGGCGGGGGTATGCACCATGTTGTCGCGGAGGTAATCGAAACCAAATTCGTTGTTGGTACCGTACGTAATATCGGCCAAATAGGCTTGGCGGCGGGCTTCGGAATTGGGTTGATGTTTATCGATACAATCTACCGTTAAGCCTAACCATTCAAACAAGGTACCGTTCCATTCGCTATCACGTTTGGCGAGGTAATCGTTCACGGTCACTACGTGAACCCCTTCGCCGGTCAAGCCATTCAAATAAGCAGGCAAGGTCGACACCAAGGTTTTACCTTCACCGGTAGCCATCTCAGAAATTTTCCCTTCGTGGAGGTTATACCCCCCAATCAACTGCACATCGTAATGCACCATGTTCCAGGTAACTTGTCCGCCTGCAGCTGTCCATGAGTTATTAAAAACAACCTCGTTGCCTTCAATACGAATATAGTTTTTAGTAAGAGCCAATTGTTTATCGAGCTCCGTTGCTTCACTGCGCAATTCGGTATTAGTAGAGAATCGACGAGCGGCTTCTTTTACCACGGCAAAGGCTTCAGGCAAAAGTTGCAAGAGCACTACTTCGAGTTGGGCATCTTTCTCTTTAATCAGTTTATCAACTTCCTTATACAGTTCGCTTTGAGCCTGCATATCGGTTGTAGCCTCGGCGGCTTCTTTTTTGGCTTTAATTTGTGCTGCAATATCGCTTACATGTTCTTGTATGCGGGCGCGAAAGGCTTGGGTTTTAGCGCGAAGCTCATCGTGACTGAGCGATTGATACGATTGAAAATGACGATTTATTTCGTCGATGACCGGTTGTATTTTTTTTACATCCTTCTCGGATTTACTACCACCGAATAATTTAGATAAAAAATTGAACATAACTATAGTTTTAAACTCCGGCCCCAAGGCCATTGTCTTTTTTAGGTTTAAGCGGGCTCAAAGGTCGGAAAAATAAAGGGATTGACGAACAATAAAAATAAAAAAAAGGCCTGCGTATGCAGACCTTTTCAAATTTGTAATGCAAGGAACTAGCGTTCGTATTCGCTACGCATAATACCGTAGTATTGGAACGACTTTTTGCGATAACCTTTTTCGTAGTTTTTGTCGGTATCACCAAACTCAGGCATAGTAACCCAATCTTTGGTTTTAGTGCGGTACCAGTTGTAAACAGCTACATGGTTGTCGGCACGACGAATAGGAGCAAAAAACTGCAACGACTTCAAGGTATACCCTTTTTGTTGCATGTCGTTGTCGGTGAATTCGTCTTCGGCAATCGAACATTGGTCTTTCGTAACAGGGTTCGTCCAACGATAAATCGCTACGCGATCGGGACCAGGGGTTTTGTAGGCATAAAACAAGAATGTTTTTTCCTTGTACTTCCACTGGAGGAGTTGACCTTCCTGAATTTCGCCTTCCGCCAAGGTGATGTAGTTATTATCTACAGTATTCAACCAACGGTAAACACGAATAATGTCTTGATCTTGAGCGAAGGCTTTGGTTCCGGCAGAAACGAGGGCCAAAAGAGCCAAAATGCTGTAAAATGCTTTTCTCATATAGCTAATTTTCTAATTTCGAAATACAATGATAATAAATACAAATGGAATCACACAATTTTTTTTCATTTTTTCCCGCCAAGGGCCAACAATAATGCATTCAGTAAAATAAATTAGGACGGATAGCGGGTTTTAATCGCAAAGGTCTTATATTTATAGAGTGGAATTAACTCTTCCCGTTAAAACTATTTGCTCATGAAGGATGTTTTAAGCAATCCGCGCGGCGCAACAGGCAAATTGTCTGCCGATGGATACGATATCAACAACGACCCCCTAATTAAAAAATACGGAAATACCTCCCTGCCCTTGGGGGTTAAACACACCCGTTCCGGGTTAAGTGCGTATACCGGGGTTTGGGGCGACAAGCAAAAAATTCATTTGTTGCGTCGAACCATGTTTGGCGTAAAGAAAAGCGACCTCGATGCCCTGAGCAATTTGAGCATGGATCAGGCCGTAGATATGCTCTTGAACCCCGTTCAGCCTAGCATTGGCGAGCCGGTGAATTATTACGAAAGTATTTATCCGGATCCGACGGGCGTTTTGCTCGGCGATAGTTGGGTGCTAGCGCCTTATGGCGATAATACAGTAGACTATTACCGTTATTTATCGTTACGGGCTTGGTGGATGCGGAATATTCTTGAACAACCCATGAGCATTTTGCAAAAAATGACCTTGTTTTGGCATAACACCTTTGTTACCGAATACAATGTGGTGGGCGATAGCCGCTTGTTGTATAGCTATTTTAATTTACTCCGCACACAAGCCTTGGGTAATTACAAAACCTTCATCAAGGAGATTTCTAAAAACCCCATGATGCTCTTTTATTTAAATGGGCACTATAATGTAAAGAATTCGCCCGACGAAAACTATGCCCGCGAATTACAAGAGCTTTTCACCTTGGGCAAAGGGTCTACCCTTTGGAACGAAGACGATGTTAAAGAAGCTGCTAAAGTTTTAACAGGCTGGCGTGTAGACACCGTGAATGTTTCTTCGTACTTCGACCCCGTAAGGCACGAAACCGTAAACAAACAATTTTCGGCGTTTTATAACAATGCGGTTATTACCGGACAAGCCGGTGCGGCGGGTGCCAACGAGTTAGATACTTTATTGAACTTAATTTTTGCCAACGATCAGTTGGTGGCCAAACATTTGTGCCGCAAAATTTATCGCTTCTTCATGTATTACGATATCGATAGCACGATTGAAAATACCATTATCAGCGGTATGGCACAAACCCTCATCAACAACAATTGGGAAATTTTACCCGTACTCAGTCAACTCTTCAAAAGCGATCATTTCTACGATACCTTGAGCATGGATTGTTTGATTCGTACCCCTATGGATTATTTCTTAGGAATGGCACGAACGGCAAATATCGCTGTTCCGAACTTGCTTACAGACACGGTTGAAAACCACAAGGCTTGTTACAGCTTGGCAACGCTTTGCGAACAAACCGGCATGAACCCGGGCAACCCTCCCAATGTGGCAGGTTGGCAAGCCTATATGCAAACCCCATACTACCATCAACTTTGGATTAATTCCGATACCATTCCCAAACGCATGCGGTACACCGACCAACTTCTGTCGAATGGCGGTATTTATGTTTCGGCCAATACCCAATTGCGCATTGATGTTCTCGCATTCGCGCAAAGTTTAAATACGCCACAAGACCCTGATGCTTTGGTAGACCAATGCGTAAAATACTTCTTGGCCCTTACCTTGTCGCAAAGTTTAAAAGACAGTTATAAATCAATTTTACTCGGTGCCGGACAAACCCAAAACAGTTATTGGACCAATGCCTGGAACGATTACATCAATAATCCGGGCAATACCACCTTTAAAGGCATTGTAACCACACGCCTTCGCGATTTCCTCACTAAAATGCTCCGCATGGCGGAACATCATTTAAGCTAAAACCAGTACTTATGAAACGCAGCGATTTTATTAAGCTCAGTTCAGCCGCCACCCTCGCTTATTCCGTGAATGGGATGCCCATTCATGCCTTCGGCCAGAATGGCCCCATGAAAGTAAGAAGCAACAATGGCAAAGTGCTGGTCATTATCCAAATGTCGGGCGGTAACGACGGTTTGAATACCGTAATTCCCATTGATAAATACAGCGAACTCTCCAATGCTCGCAGCAATATTTTAATTGACCCGCAAGCGGTATTGCCGTTAACAGGTCAACCCAATACGGGCTTGCATCCGGCCATGAGCGCTTTGCAACAACTATACAACGATGGCAAGGTAAACATTGTGCAAGGGGTGAGTTACCCCGATCCGAACTTCTCGCATTTTCGGGCTACGGATATTTTTTTCAGTGCCTCGGCATCGAATGTTTACGAAGAAACAGGCTGGGTAGGTCGCTACATCGATTCGCAATTCCCCGGTGCACCACAAGCCTATCCCGATCCGAATTTTACGTCGCCTTTATCGATTCAAATTGGCAGTTCGGTATCGTCGTTGTTTACCGGCGCCAATGGCTTGAACGGCTTGGCCGTTTCGAACATCAATAATTTTTATCAAATTGTAAGTGGCACCGTCGACCCCGCACCGGCCACACCCGCTGGCAACGAGTT
>JBIKQE010000082.1:0-8541 GCA_044349815.1 Chitinophagaceae bacterium
TACACCTTGGGGGTATCGTCGAACACTAAATCCACGGAAGTCATCGCTTTTTCTTGCCCATACATCAACACATTCAACGCCTTCTCCGGTATCAAACGAATAGGCTTGTTCAAATCGATTTTGTATTTAGTGGCAATCGATTTTACTTGTTGATAAATAAAGGCATCGCGGGCTTCGCCCAAGGGTGCTATTCCCCCATCGGCAATGCTCACTTCTTTATCGGGAAGTACCGCATCCATATCAATTTGAAATACAGTGCCTAAGCCTTTACAATGCGGACAATATCCGTACGGCGAATTAAACGAAAACGTATTCGGTGACGGTTCATCGTACGACAATCCGGTATCGGCACACATCAATTGTTTTGATAGCAATTGGGCTTCCTCCGGTTTATCGTGATTCACCACCATCACTTGTCCGTTGCCATACCGCAACGCTGTTTGTAAACTTTCGTTCAAGCGTTGGGCATTTTCGTCGCTCACCGAAAAACGGTCAATCACCATTTCGATGTCGTGAATCTTATACCGATCCACTTGCATTTTTTCGGTTAAGTCTAAAATACTGCCATCCACCCGAACCTTGGTAAACCCTTGTTTCCGGTATTGTTCAAACAATTCACGGTAATGCCCTTTCCGTCCTTTCACCAAGGGCGCCAACAACACAATGCGTTTCTTTTTAAATTGCTTTTGTATTTGCTCCAGCATTTCTTGTTCCGAAAAGCGGACCATTTTTTTGCCGGTTTCGTAACTGTACGCTTCGCCGGCGCGAGCATATAAGAGGCGAATAAAATCGTAAATCTCCGTAACGGTGCCTACGGTAGAGCGTGGACTTTTATTGGTTGTTTTTTGTTCAATGGCCACAACGGGGGAGAGTCCATCAATTTGATCCACATCGGGTCGTTCCATATTCCCCACAAATTGGCGGGCATAGGCCGAAAAACTTTCCATGTAACGGCGTTGCCCTTCGGCATGAATGGTATCGAAGGCCAACGACGATTTACCACTACCGCTGATACCCGTAATCACGGTCAATTTATTTTTTGGAATCGATACATGCAGGTTTTTTAAGTTGTGCTCCCGCGCACCATGCACTTCGATATGCGTATTCATATATGTGTTAAGAAGATGAACAAAAGTAACACTTACACGGGGGTAATTCGGTTACGAGTTCTAATAGCCTATTGAACTTAGCCATTGGGCAAATCAACCTGAATGAGTTGTTGTACTTTCTTACCCTCCAGCGTACCACTGATGCGCCACTGAATCGATTTTACAACCACCGCACAAGGTTTATCGTGAAAGGAACGAATGGGTTGCAGGGTTTTAATGGCTTCTTGTTTTTTAGACGATGACCATTTTTTGGCATTGATGTCGGTTTGTGCGGCGGCCCTAATTTTAGCCCCCTCCACGGCCATGTAATTGATGCTATTAGCCCCTAACGAAACAAATTGTTTTCCATTACCGGGCAGGTTGTACCAAGGCGATGTGAATCGGCCTAAACTATTTAATAAAATAGTTTCATCGTTGATGGTTACAACCAAACGCGTCATTAATCGTTGTTCAACACGCACATCGGTTAAGCCCGATACACCCAACTTCAGTTCTTTCCATTCACCAGCATCGTGTACGTAAGCCACACTGCGCAATGCGGGGTTAGGTGCTTCCCGATTGAGGGTATGCCCTTCAATGCCATTTAAAACCACTTGCGCAGTACCAATGGGTATTGTTAAGCCGCTTAAGCGAAGGGGTACTTCCTCCGATTCTTTTTCCATGGCAGCCGATGCTTTGGCGCTATCTACCTCAACCATCATATTGGTAATTTCAGCTTCGCTCGATTGCACTTGTTTGGGACTAATATCGTTGGTGAAATTTTTTAAATAGGTTGAATCGGTTTCGGTAACAATACCCGATGGGTCGCCCAACAAAATGGGCTTGGTACCACCACGCGGTTTTTCGGTACAAGCCAACAAACTGCATAAACCCATTAAACAAAACAAGGTATAAACGTGTAATAACTTCATCTCCGTAAAAGTAATTAAAAAAGCCACGCAATAAACGTGGCTTTTTATAATGTTATGAGCAAGAAATACTATTCTTCCAATTGGAACATGATAGGGAGGTTGAACGATACACGCACCGGCTTACCATTTTGGCGACCGGGCTTCCAGTTCGGCATGCCGTTCACAACGCGCATAGCTTCTTGGTCGCAACCATATCCAATGCCACGAACCACTTTGATATCGGTGATGTTGCCGTCTTCATTCACAATGAAGCTCAATACAACACGACCTTGAATACCGTTTTCGTTGGCTTGTTTAGGATATTTAATATTCTTCGCTAAGTAGTCGGCCAATTTACCTTCTCCACCGGGGAATTCAGGCATTTGCTCCACAAAGTCGAACACTTTCGACTCAACAACGGGGCCTTCAACAGCACCGGCATTTTTGTCAACAATCGGTGCGTCTAATTTAGCGTTTTCATCCCCTTCAATAGTAACGGTGCTCGCTACTGCTTTTTCGAGTTCTTTCTTGGGTGGTGGCTTTTCTTCTTCGGCCACTTTCTCCGCTTCTTTAATTACGGGCGGGGTAAATTTCACTTGCGGACGAACCGGCGGTGGTGGTGGCGGCGGTGGTGGCGGTGGTGGTTTAGTTTCATCCACAGGTGGTGGCGCAATCAACTCGGTAACTTTCGTCATTGGTTTTACCGGAGGCTTTGACCCCTTAATTAAGCTGGCCACTACGGGAATCGCTGCAATCACCGAAGCGAAAATCAAACCGCCTACAACCGCATTACGAGCACGCTTACGGTAATTTTTCCGTAACTCGTAAGCGCCGTACACTTTATTCCGTCCTTCAAAAATAATGTCGAGGACGTCGGATTTGAGAATGTCTTTACTGTCCATGTTGTGCAGATTTTTTTGCTAGATGCAGGTTGGAAACATTTCCATAATTAATTGCCTGGATTAGCGGTTTCGGTAATTTTAATAAACTCCCGGTCTACATCGGTAATATCAACCAAGGCGTAGGTTGTAATACCGTTCACTTGCATTTCATCGAGAATGTTTACCACATCTTCGTATTTGCAAGTAGTATCGGGTTTAATCAAGATAACGGGTTCATCTTTCGGATTACGGCCTGGTCGACCTGAATTGCGCTCAGCATAAACATCCTGACGGAGTTTGATGATCGCATCCCGAATCCCCTTGTTTTTTTGGAAATACGTTACTTCCAATGTAGGCGGATTGAACGGGTCGTTGGCCATACCCAAGTAGTAATACACCCGATGGTCGCGGCTTAAAAGCACGGTCATAGCGGTATAATCCTTTACCTTGTTTTTATCTTCTTCTTTTATTTCCTCATCCACGGGCATGTTTATTTCCATGGTTTTGGGCTTGTTCATGGTGGTAGTGAAGATAAAGAAGGTAATCAGAAGAAAACCTAAATCCACCATGGGGGTTAAATCAATACGGGTTGAAAGTTTCTTGCCTTTACGGCCACCTTTGCCTTTCTTCCCGCCCGATTCTACTATTTCTGCCATTTTCTTAGCGTTTAGAGGTCAAATAATTAGTTCGCTTTAGGCGCAGCTGTTGCAGCTTTGCTATTGTTTTTTTCTTCCCACGCAATCGTTCCTTCCGGTACGGCTTCGAGGTTAGTTAACAAATTAAAACGATCTATTTTGTTTTTGGTGAGTGTTTTGATAACGTCTTTTACCATCGGATATCCTGTTGCGGCATCGCATTTGATACAAATACGAGGGGGCGTTCCTGAATTTTGTCCGGCAAAACGCGCCGTTTGAATCCAATATCCTAGTTCATTAGTTGCTGCCACATAACTTGTATCTACAGGTATACCTGAGAACTTGTACGATTTTTGGTCAATGGGACTCATTGCCAAATACGATTTCAATTGGTTAAATGGAAGTCCAACCGATGAACCCAACGAATACGCCTTTATTTGCTCCGGCGTTAAATTCAATCCCTTTTCAGTACTGATGGTTTGAATCAAAGCCTCTTTGGCTTTTTTATTGTCGTAATCAAAAAACACCCGGCCTTTATCGTCAACGGTAATCAAGATGGAATTCTCCGGCATTGGAATTTCGGAAATCGACGAGGGCGTCCGCACCACAACCGGCTCATCCGGTTTAAACTTGGTGGCCAACATGAAGAACGTCAACAAAAGAAAGGCCACATCACACATCGCTGTCATATCGATGTGCGTGCTCTTTCTGGGTAATTTGTGTTTAGCCATGGTTTGCTTGCTTTTTGGTTCTTTGTTATAAATAATGATTCAGGGTAAACCTCAAACTTATTTATAATTGGCCAGGAAGCTTTGTTCTAACGTGAAACCACTTTCGTCGATACCATAAGTAACGTTATCGATAATGGTAGTAAAGAAGTTATAAGCAATCATCGCAAGGAATGAGGTACCAATACCCAAGGCAGTATTTACCAAGGCCTCAGAGATACCTTGCGCCAACGCGTTGGCATCAGGAGCACCCGCATTCGCCATTGCGGCAAACGCACGAATCATACCCAATACGGTTCCGAACAATCCTAACAAGGTAGCAGCCGATGTAATGGTTGATAAGAACACTAAATTCTTTTCCAACATAGGTACTTCCAACGCCGTTGTTTCGTCTACCTCTTTCTTAATTTGAGCTAATTTTTGCTCTGTATCCATTTCTGTATTGGTAGACATCTCTTTGTACTTCTTCAAACCGGCACGCATAACATTACCTACACTACCCGATTGCTTGTCGCACTCCGAAATAGCAGCATCAATGTTTTTGCTCGACAAATGGAACTGTACTTTTTTAATGAATTCACCATTCGATACTTTACCACGAGCTTTGAAAATAGTTAATGAACGCTCAATAACAAACGACAACATAACCAAGAAGGTTGTTATCAAAACTGGTACCACCCATCCTCCTAAGAACACCGTTCCCATAAGGTTTTTTGCGGTGTGCATCGTTTCGTCGTGGAAGTTGCTTTTACTACCGAATACTAAATAGAAAATCAGGTGGGCTACAACCGCACAGGCTACTACAATACCCACGTTGATTAACATAGTACTTCCGCCCTGCTTGGGAGCGGTTGCTGCGCTCGTGTTCGACACGTTTTTCTTAACATCTGCCATAAGAGTGTTTTTTAAAATGTATTTTTTAAATTTAGAGAATCACAAAGATAGATTTTTCAGCGACTTGACCAAATCAAAGAAAAAAAAGTAATCAACAGTTCATATTGAACGTTCTCGTTGTTAATTTGTTGTGTTAAAATAGAACAAATATGGGTATTTCTACAATCATTGGACTTCTACTGATTGGTTTAGCGGCAGGAGTTTTAAGCGGCATGGTAGGTATTGGCGGTGGTATTGTAATTGTTCCCTGCCTTGTATTGTTCTTTGGGCTCAGTCAGCACACCGCCCAAGGTACTACGCTAGCCATGCTTTCCTTGCCTGTAAGCGCCATTTCAGCCTATGCTTATTACCAAAAAGGCATGGTAGATTGGAAAACAGCCCTCTTGCTTTGTCTCGGTTTTATAGTAGGCGGCTATTTCGGAAGCCGCATCGCCATCCAACTACCGGCACTTACCCTAAAACGCATTTTTGCGGTGATGATGATTCTAGTAGCGGTTAAATACTTGTTCATCGACAAGAAATAAATCGGGTTACGGATAGTTTTTCTTGTAGAACTTGATATACCCTAAAATGTCGCGGGTTTTAATTAACTCCGCAAAATTGGCTTTGCTGATAGTCAGAATCTGAAACTCATTCGCTTTGAATTGCGAAAAAATGACCTTCTCTTTTTCTAATTCCTGTTTGTATTGCCTTACAAATACCGCATTCGAAAAACGATCTACCGACAATACGGCTTGCTTCGCCGTAAACATGTTCATGTTAGTTGTATAATCTTTGGTATTGTGCTTCATTAAATTATAATCGCTCATGGCCGACTTCAAGCCCATGGTTCTGCCATCAACCATCTTTACAAAAATCAACAGTTTATGTTCCGCATCCGGATCGGCAATATAAATCCCCTTGCCTTCGGCATCGCGCAATTCTTTGAAAATGGCACTGGCCACCAAACTATCTTGCTCGGCGCTATTCCCTTGGTTTACCGAAAACGGCACCACCCCGGCGCTGCTATCGGGGGTATTGCCCAAAGCCTGCAACAAGGTGTCGCTCTTCAAACCATCTAAGCGATTGTACAATGCTTGCGCCCATTCTTGCTCGGGAGTTCCGGGGTAATTTTTAATAAGCATATCCAATACATTCCGAGCCGGACCATATTGTTTTTGAGCAGCCATCGATGCCGCTTCTACCATACTGCACTTCACCACCAACGGATGATTTCTTTTCAACGATTGGCGCAAACGAACGCTACCCAATTGAGCTTCCTCAAACCGTTTTGCTTGCAATAAATTATAAACACTATCGTAACGGTATTGCTCACGCTGGCCTGCCGCCTTTTCTTCTTCCGCTAAATTCGGATTAAGTGCCCGCAAGGCATACTCCGTGCCGGCAAACTCATTGCTTAACCGGGTGGCATAAGCCTTGGCTGAATCTGTTTGGTTTAATTTACCGTAACTTAAAAACATACCGTAATACGATGGTGCTTTGTACGGATTATTAGGGTAACGTTTTAGCAACGTATCAAACGCTAAAATCGCTGCCGGATAATTTTCTAATCGCGAATAATAAGCTAAGCCTAAATCGTACCATGCATCGGTAATTTTCTTATTCGCCAATTGCTGCTCGGCCGGCGTCTTCGGCAATTTCGACAACAACAAATTCAAACTCAATACATCCACTTCTTGCCCCGCACTATCTTTTTCAATACCTGCGCCCAACCCATTGTTCGACATACTCAAGGCGGCTTTCCTGCGCCAATTATCCTGCAACGGCCTGTTCCCCCATTTCTGCTTGAATTCACCTATGCCTTTTTCCAAGGAAGCCGTATTGTAAAAATACCAATTCGATTTAGCTGCTCCGGGTGTGGCATTGGGCTGTAAGGCCACGCCAGCCACCACGGGCGCCGCCATGTCGGATTTTTCTTTTTTCAATCGCTCCAATTCTTTTTTCGCTGCCGCCCGTTGTTCTTTATCACTTTTCCCTGCCAACGCCAACAAACTGTCTTGCGTACGAATTACTTTCAAATTAGCAACTACATCCGACAGTACATTCTTTCTACCCGTAACATCAGCCAAGCTGTCCATGGCCGGATTACTGCCATAAAATACCGCACTGTCGTAAGCTGTTTTGGCATCGGGGTAATTGGCCCTGCGGTAATGAATATCGCCCGTTTGCCGATAGGCCAACGCTTTTTGTAAATTGTTTTTATTTTCCGGATTGTCAATACTTTTCTTCAAGGTTGCCAACGCTTTATCCGGATTCAATTCGGCCTCTAAAGCCGCCAAGGTGTTCAGGGCCTGACTCTTATACTTGGCGTATTTCGGGTCGGCAATAATACGTTGCAATTGTTGCAAGGCATACTGACGATCGGTTCCGGTTTGAGCCGCCTGTCGCGCCAAATTCAATTTAGTAAAAAAGGCCATCTCCGGATCCATTTGCTTGCTCAACGACTTTTTATAATGCTCCGATGACGCTGTATAATCGGATTGCCGCGCATACAATTGGGCCAATAAAAATTCGTTGCGGTAACGTTCGCTTTCGTTCAATTTCGTTTTCAATCGTTTCCGTAATGCAGCAATAGCCTCTTCATCGTCGCTTTTGCTCAAGGCTAATTGTGTTTGTGCCGCAAACAGTTCCGGCTTAATTCGTTTCGGAAACAATTTATCTTTCTCCAACACATTCAACAAGGCTTGCGCTTCACCGTACTGTTCGGCCCGAATATACGTTTGCGCCAACCACACCAAAGCTTCGTTCCGAACAGGCTGATGTTTCAATCGTTTCAAGCCTTTTCTATGTTCGGGGGTGGCAATCGATACCACCTCTTCTTTTTTAGTAGAAGTAGCACTGGTATCGCCCTTTTCTTTTTTTACAACGGGGGTTGATTTGGGCGCCGGTTTTTTATTTTTCTTTCCTTGATCGCGATACTCATTGGCTACAAACTGCAACGCCATCAAGGCCCCATCAATATCACCTTTGGTATACGACGCTTTACCCATGAGGTAATACATATTGTCGAACCACTTCGAACGCGGGTCATGAATTTGCGTACCAAACGAACTCTTCTTAATAACGGTATCCATGGCCGCTGTTACCGTACTACCTTGCTTTTCTACATTGTAAGGTAATAAACTAATCGGTTTATCGAAATCTTCTTTGTACGATTTCGACATGGTTTTTAATGCCTCCTGATACTTCCGTCGGGCATTGTAGTAATAGTTGTAATGGGTTACCGTATTCTGAAAAATACGTCGAGGTATAGACCATTTCTTGGTCAAGAATTTTTCGTTGGTCCACTCGGCTTGCTTCTTTTTATGCAAGGCCATGGCCGCGGCGCGTTGCTGTTCCTCCAACGATTTGCCGGCGTTTGAGGGCGACGGATTCTTTTTTCGCACCAAGGCCAAACTATCCGC
>JBIKQE010000083.1:0-8504 GCA_044349815.1 Chitinophagaceae bacterium
GGGCTACCCGGTTATTATCAAAGCCACGGCCGGTGGTGGTGGTAAGGGTATGCGTATTGTTTGGACGGAAGCCGATATAGAAAAAGCGTTCGAAAATGCCAAGGCCGAAGCAGCGGTATCGTTCAAGAACGACGGTATTTATATGGAGAAGTTCGTAGAAGAACCACGCCATATTGAAATTCAAGTGGCGGGCGACCAATACGGGAAAGTTTGTCACCTCAGCGAACGCGATTGCTCCATTCAACGTCGTCATCAGAAATTGGTAGAGGAAAGTCCTTCGCCCTTTATGACGCCTGAACTTCGTAAAAAAATGGGAGCGGCGGCCATTAAAGCGGCTTCAGCCATTAATTACGAAGGCGTTGGGACCATCGAATTCTTGGTAGACAAACACCGGAATTTCTACTTCATGGAAATGAATACGCGTATTCAGGTAGAACATTGCGTAACGGAAGAAGTGATTAATTTCGATTTGATTAAAGAGCAAATTAAAATTGCCGCCGGGGTGGCTATTTCGGGTAAGAACTACGAACCTAAAATGCATGCCATCGAATGCCGTATCAATGCCGAAGATCCGTACAACGATTTCCGTCCATCGCCCGGAAAAATTACGGTGTTGCATACGCCCGGTGGACACGGCGTTCGCATTGATTCGCACATTTATGCCGGTTATACCATTCCACCGTATTACGATTCAATGATAGCCAAGATTATTGCCGTGGCTCAAACCCGCGAAGAAGCGATTGATACCATGAGTCGCGCCTTGAGTGAGTATGTGATTGAAGGCATCAAAACCACTATTCCTTTCCATCAGCAATTGATGCAAAACAAAGATTTTCGCGAAGGGAATTTTACAACAAAGTTTATTGAAACATTTGAGTTGAAATAAGGTATTGTTGACATGATAATTGAAACAGCGTGATGGAGATCACGCTGTTTTTTTTAGTGGTAGATGTTGCCGGAGGCAACAACATAACCCTGCGAAGCGAATACGCTTCGCAGAACGCCATCACGCTGTTTTTTTGTGGAAGATGTTGCCGGAGGCAACAACATAACCCTGCAAAAGGAATACGCTTCGCAGAACGCCAAACAGGCAAAGAAAAATTGCCGGAAGCAACAACATACCCCTGCGAAGCGAATACGCTTCGCAGAACGCCATTTCCGTCCATCGCCCGGAAAAATTACGGTGTTGCATACGCCCGGTGGACACGGCGTTCGCATTGATTCGCATATTTATGCCGGCTATACCATTCCACCGTATTACGATTCGATGATTGCCAAGATTATTGCCGTAGCACAAACGCGCGAGGAAGCCATCGATACGATGAGTCGCGCCTTGAGTGAATATGTGATTGAAGGCATCAAAACCACTATTCCATTCCATCAGCAACTGATGCAAAACAAAGATTTTCGTGAAGGGAATTTTACCACGAAGTTTATTGAAACATTTGAGTTGAAATAAGGTATTGTTGACATGATAATTGAAACAGCGTGATGAAAATCACGCTGTTTTTTTGTGGTAGATGGTGCTGGACGTAACAACTTAAAACTTCGAATCCAACACGCTTCGTAGAACAGCTTATATGTATTGGCAGGATAAATAATCGAACAAATCATATTCTTTGATTAGTTTTACTGAGTAATGCATGAAGGAAATGAACTAAAGCTGCTCATTGTTGGGAGCCCGAGGACAGGGAGCAATTTATTGGTCGATTTGCTTGATTCGCACCCTTCGATGAATGTGGCCGGAGAGTTGTTTTTAGATAAAAACTTTAAAGGACCTTTTAACCAACTTGTAAAAAAAATTGCCCTTCGTTTTCCTGTTTGGTATGTTCAACGGTATGCGCGGACGTTGCCGGAATATAAAAATAGTGGTTTTGGGTTCAAAGTATTTAGCAATCAAATACCTAACTTCAATCAATTTGTTTTACAGTTTTATCAACAAGGGTATCGCCTATTGTTTTTAGAACGACGGAATATTTTAAAACAGGCTTTTTCTATTTATTTTTCTTATGTAAAAAAACAATGGGTGGTTACACACCCGAATGAACAAATTAAAGAATCCATTCAGGTAGATGTTGATTTGTTGGTTCAGTTTATTCGGTTTATTCAAACTAGTCAACAGAAACAAAAGGAGGCCCTGCAAGGGCTTGATGTGATTTCTGTGATGTACGAAAATGACTTGGCTACACGTTCGATGCAAGAAGCGTTTAATAAAAGAATTTGTACTGAATTAAACATTCCATTCGTTGAATTGACCTCTTCCCTTCTAGTGATGGATACACGCCCCGACGAACAACGGGTATCGAATTTAGCCGAGGTTATAGCGTATTTGAACAGCAATGGATTTAGCGATATTGTGTCGCTTTATTATGAGGGGTAAGGCGAAGCGAATACGCTTCGCAGTACAGCCTGAAGAATGTGTCGGACGATGAAGCATAGCCCTGATTGTAGGAGGCATCGCGCCGCGAGGAACGAGCGGGGAATTGGGCTAAAGCATGGAGTGTGATTAATGAGCCCAATAAAAAAGGCGTGGCATGCGACTTTCGTCCTAAATATATTCGGTTTACTTATGCAAATAACCCACCCACTATGCCCAACTATGCTTTGGGTAAAGATACTAGCCAGCCATGTACCCCGCTGGGTGAGGTAACGTATACGGAACAAAAGGTTGCTTTACTGGTTTATCCGAACCCTGCCGGTAAAGACATCAACATTGCCTATAATTTTGAGGGAGATGAGGATGCCGTTTTTCAACTGTTTGATGTGTTAGGACGTATGCAATTACAAACTACCTTACCCAATAACCTCAATCAAATTCAATTGCACTTAATCCCACTCCAGCCCGGTTTTTATTCATACCGGGTAACAAGCGGCAAACAACAATTTTATGGTAAACTTTTAATTAAATAACCATGAAACATATTTTGATCATTCTCGCCATCTGTTTTATAAAAACTATAGTTTTAGCTCAAAAAAATCATGGTATTAATTGGGTACAGGGCAGTTTGTATACCGATAAAATTAATTTCTCCAATAATCCTCCTACAATTTTACCTTATAAAGAACCGCTGTATCTTGATCAAGGAACCTCTTGCATTTCAGACAGCTTGGGGAGATTACGTTTAGTGTGTAATGGGTATAGTTTATTAGATTCTACCGGTAATTATATTGAGGGAGGCGATACGATTACCCCTACAGAATTATGTAAATTTTATGATGGATTTAGTCCATTTTCTCAATCATCCTTAATTTTACCGTTCAAGGACGATATTTATATCGCCATTACAGGTACAGCCAGCGACAGTGAATTTGTACGTAACTGGATGGCTAATAATCCTTATCGTCCCTTTAGTTCGTTCGATATGTTGTTGTACACCAAGGTGGATATGAACATGAACAATGGCATGGGCAAAGTTGTGGCTAAAGCGGTTCCTATTGAAACGGATGGCTTGTTTCAACGAACAGGCATGATGGCGTGTCGCCATGCCGATGGCATCAATTGGTGGTTATTAAAACAAGGGAAAAATGATAATATTATTTATAAATATTTGGTGACCCAAGACAGTGTGTATAAAATGGGCACCCTGGGCTTTGCCCAACCCAAGTGGGGATGTTGTTGGGATTATAAAGGTCAACTCATGTTTAATTCGAAGGGCACCCAATTGGCGCAGGTGGTATATGGGAGTAGAAAATTATTTCTTGCCAATTTTGACCGTTGCAGTGGTGAAATCAGTTATCCAAAAATTTATGATTTGCCGTCATATAATAAATGGGATAGTTTGTATGAATTAGACACCATGTTTACCGGTGTTTGTTTTTCGCCTAATGACAGTATGGTGTATGTAAGTTCAAATTGTAATATAGTACAACTCGATTTATATGATACTGAAAGCGCCAGTCCCTGGTATCGGGTAGCCAATCTGGATACAACTTGGGATTATTTCAGATATTATTGCGGCTTATACAATGGCCCTGATGGTAAAATATATATTGGCAATTGGAATTGGGCTAAAGCATGGAGTGTGATTAATGAGCCCAATAAAAAAGGCGGGGCATGCGACTTTCGTCCTAAATATATTCGGTTTACTTATGCAAATAACCCACCCACTATGCCCAACTATGCTTTGGGTAAAGATACTACCATGCCATGTACCCCGCTGGGTGAGGTAACGTATACTGAACCGGGCGAGTCTTGGGTTATTTATCCCAATCCGGCAAATGGTGTTTTTTACATTAAAAATAAAACGGGTAAACGTAAGTACATGTACAATACCCTCGGCCAATTAATCCGCACTACCCAAACCAACGAGATGGATATCCGCGGTGTACACCCTGGCGTGTATTATGTGCAGTGTGATGGGGAAACGAGGAAGGTGATTGTGGAGTAAACATGTTCATCGTAAAACGTATAAAATTTTGTTCTAACAAATGGTATTATTTGTTCATCCAATCCGCAGCGTCCCCGAGGCGGGAGACGCTGCGGGGACGAAGAAGCGAATACGCTTCGCAGAACAGCAAAACAACGTAAACGGACCTAATGGTTACATTTGTCGCACTTGCCCATAATGCTAATTTGAGACCATGTGGTATATGCAAACAAAAACAGCTGAACAATGTTCCACTGCTGAAAAATAGCCCCGATTGGAACAAGCTGCCTTGCAGCGTGGAAAGCGGGAAAACCGCTGAATAAAGTTCCACTGTTGCGCTTCAAAAAAAATTAGGCAGGCATTTCGGCGTCGTATTGTTTAACCACGTTGTACAAGGTATCGCGCTCCACGGGTATGCGACCCACTTGGCGAATTAAATCGCAGAGTTCGTCGGTGCTCATACTTGGACTTTGTTCTTCACTGCCGGCCATGGAATAAATTTTGGTGCTGTCGTCGATGGTGCCGTCTAAATCGTCTACCCCGAAGTTCAACATCATTTGGGCATTGTTGCGTCCCAACATCGGCCAGTAGGCTTTGAGGTGCGCAAAATTGTCCATGAAAATGCGCGCCACGGCATACAATTTCATGTCTTCAATCACACTCACTTCGGGCAGGTGACTCATATCATTGTCTTGATTGCGGAACTTCAGTGGAATAAAACAATTGAAGCCACCTGTTTCATCCTGAAGGGTACGTAATTGATTCATGTGGTCGATGCGGTCGGCATACGATTCAACGTGGCCGTACAACATAGTAGCATTGCTGTGCATACCCAATAGATGGGCCGTGCGATGAATATCGAGCCAGCCGGCGCCATCTACTTTGTCTTCGCAAATTTGTTGACGCACGGCCGGAGCAAAAATTTCGGCACCGCCACCGGGGAGCGATTGTAAGCCCGCATCGCGGAGTTTGCGCATCCCTTCTTCGCGGGTGAGTTTGGCTTTTCGGAACATATAATCGAGTTCCACGGCGGTGAAGCCTTTCAAATGTAAATCGGGACGGTGGGCATGAATTTGACGCAATAATTCGCAAAAGAATTCAATGTCCATTTTAGGATGAACACCGCCCACAATATGCACTTCGGTAACGGGTTCATTGTCGTATTTTTTTACAATGTGCATCATTTGGTCGATGCTGAGTTCCCAGCCGTCTTCGCGGTTTTTATACAAACGCGAGTAGGAGCAAAAGGCACAACTGAACACACACACATTGGTGGGTTCAATATGAAAATTGCGGTTGAAAAAGGTATGGTGTCCGTGGCGGTCTTCGCGAATGGCATTGGCCAAGGCACCCAGGAAGCCAATTTCACCTTGTTCGAATAAGAGCAAGCCTTCTTCGGGACTGATGCGCTCGCGGTTGAGGGCTTTGCGGGCAATGGCTTGCAAGGGGGCTGAAACCGACGAATTAAAAAGCGTATCAGATAAAGGAAATGCGATGGACATGCTGTTGAATTTGTGGGGCAAAGGTACGGCATTCGCCCACACCCTTGGCGGATGAGATCAATCAATTGGGTTGAAAAGCTTGAAGGGGTATAGGGAAAATTGTATTTTTAAGACCTTTTGGTTTTTTCTAGTTTGTACATTAATTCTTTTCCACTTTTTTCTTGAAAAAAAAGTGGAGCAAAAATTCAAGGCTCCCGAAAAATAGCTAAAAATGACGGTTTTTATCGGAAATAAAAAAAGCTATGCGTCGGCATCAAGTTCGCATCGTCAATAGATAGATTTGGCCTGATTGCCAAATTCATCGGGTGGCTTTTGCTTTTTATTTCTGGCGATAAAAATCGTCATTTTCTTCACGCTATTTTTCTAAGGCCGGTCTTTGGTGACCGATATTGATAAGCGGTGAGACAAATTAAAAATGCTGATTTTATGATATTTAAAACTTCAAATGCCTTACGGTTTCGCCGCGGTGTATGAGTTGTTGCAAGGAAAGGATGCCGATTTGCAAGTGCCGTTCCACAAATTGGCCGTTTACTTTCCGGTCGCTTTCGCTGGTTTTAACCCCGTCGGGCGTCATGGGTTGGTCGCTCACCAAGAGCAGGGCGCCGGTGGGAATTTTATTGAAGAAGCCGGTGCTGAAAATAGTGGCCGTTTCCATATCGATGGCCATGGCGCGAATTTTTTGCAGGTAGGTTTTAAACTCCGCATCGTGTTCCCACACACGGCGGTTGGTGGTATAGCAGGTGCCGGTCCAATAATCGTGGCCCGCATCGCGGATGGTAGTGGAAATGGCTTTTTGCAAGGCGAAGGCGGGGAGGGCGGGCACCTCGGGCGGGAAGTAATCGTTGCTGGTTCCTTCGCCGCGAATGGCGGCAATGGGCAGAATCAAATCGCCCACTTGGTTTTTTTCTTTGAGTCCGCCGCACTTGCCTAAAAACAACACCGCCTTGGGGGCAATGGCCGTGAGCAAATCCATGATGGTGGCGGCGCTGGGCGAGCCCATCCCAAAATTGATGATGGTGATTTCGCCGGCTGTGGCGCACTGCATCGGTTTGTCTTCGCCGAAAATAGGAACGCCATGTTGCTCGGCAAACAAGCGAACGTACTGCGAAAAATTAGTGAGGAGGATGTAGGCGCCGAACTGGTCGAGTGGCATGCCGGTGTAACGGGGGAGCCAATTGTCGACAATTTCCTGTTTGGTTTTCATACGATGGAATTTGTCGGAGCAAAGATAATGTTTTTTTATTTGAAGCGCATCGGCATCGCTTCGGTCAACTGTCGTCGCGCTTTCCGTCGGCCTGCCCCGTTCGTGCCTCACGGGGCGATGCCTCCTGCAATCGCGGCTATCCGCCCATCGTTCGGTTCATTCTTCAGCTGTTAAACCCAGAATACGCATTAGATAATCTATTACGAATCAAAATGCCTTAGAAATCATTCGTTTCACCCACGTTTGTTCGTGCACCTTATTGGTAATAAGCTTTACTCACAAACGTGTTGATTTCGTTGGCATTTTGCTTCTCACTACGATTCTCTAATGCATAATCTGGGTTAAACAGCCAATGAATAAACGTTTGTACTCGATGATAGTCGTTTGTTACACGGCTAGTTTTTATGGGCAATGTTATTTTTACTCAAACCTACTCAATGCCTGCTCGAAGAAAACGAACCCAATCCATTTCGGAAGTAAAGTTTTATGATGAAATTGAATTGGCTTCTAAATTCGGTATTTCACGTCTAGACTTTCACCGATTGATTAAACCCATCATTCTGGGCGATTTCCCTGAATTGTGTAATCAATTACGTTGTAAAAATCCTGATATTGGATTGGATTCAAAGGGTATAATTTATTTAGGCAATATTGAACATTCCATCAATTTATCTACCCATTTAACCATAAACGATTATATTTGATACTATGAAAAACACAACCTATATCGATATTCAATTTAAAGGCAAGGGATTGATTCCTTTACAACTAGCTCAACAAGTAAACTTACCCATTGTGTCTGTAGTGAGCGCCGGTGAAATTGCAAAAATTGGACGTTATAAAGGGGGGCAATCTCCTTACGGAATTGGGCTTCTTAAAATACAAACGGGTTTTGAAGAACTAAATAGGCACATTGATTGGTTATACCAAAACAAAGAGATTATATCGGCCAATTATGTCGACGAAATAGTGGTTGATATTCACTCCGATAACAGTTCATGTGAATCGGTTGATACGGCAACACTTGATATGGTTAAACTGAATGCTCTGCATGCACGGGTGCAAGTTGGGGACTTGATGAATAGTTCAGATTCAGTAACACAAGGTGAATAGTTGTTTGGCTTTCACAACGTGAAAATCCAGTTCATTGATGTTCCATCGCTGAACGGCCGGCCGCGGCCGATGCCTGTAAGGCTTGGTCTTCCCGAGGCGGATAGTTCCTTCGTGCTTTGCACTCCGATTTTATGTGTTGTATCGACCACAACCTGTTATTTGATATTATGTTCGTATTATTTCTTTTTTAATTATCCGCTTGCCAATTTTATTCTGCGTACTTTTATGCTGTTAACTATTTTCAGTTCGGTTGCCGAACGTATTACACTAAAAAAATAAAATTATGTCGGGTTTAAAAAAATCGCAACGAGTTCTTTC
>JBIKQE010000084.1:0-8383 GCA_044349815.1 Chitinophagaceae bacterium
TTTGGTGGGGCGGCCGGTTTTGCTGAGTCGCTTGCCGGTATAGAAACTCGAGGCCACGGGTTTGTGTTCTTGGAGTTCTTCGGCGGGCGTTAAATCGATATAATGCTTGATGGCTTCGGCATACGCAACGCGGTTGCTGATGATGCCCGTAACGCGAATGACCCATTTGCGGGCTTCGGTTTTGATTTCGTATTCGGCATTGAGTTGCACGGCTTTCGAGGCTTTTACGGAATCGCCCTTTAAGCGCACCTTGCCGGCTTCGCAGGCGGCCGACGCTAAACTGCGGGTTTTAAACACGCGAATGGCCCATAAATATTTATCGATACGAACTGATTCCATGCTTAGTTTTTTTCTATAATCACGTAAGCAGAAGCGAGCGTGTCGGTGTGTGAAATACTCACATGAATGGCGCCCAGTTGTTTGGCCTCGAAGCGTTCTTTTTCTTTGCCGCGAAGTTCGAGGTAGGGTTTGCCGTGTTCGTCGCGACAGGTAACAATAAGCGACAAATCGTGCCCCGTGATAAACTCCACGCCGAAGGCTTTTAGGTAGGCTTCCTTTACGGCCCAGCGGGCGGCATAATGTTGGGCGGGTATTCGTTGTGCATCGCAATACGCAATTTCGTCGGGGGCATACATTTTGTTTTTGAATTGCGAACCGCGACTCAAAGTTTGTTCGATGCGCTGAATGTCTACAATATCGTTTCCTATGCCGGCAATCATGTGGGTAGTTTTAAGAAGTGAAATCGGGGTACAACAAATATTTTTTACGAATGGCCTTGAAGGCCTTTAAATCTTTTTCCCACGTGGCGCGAATGGCTTCTTCGGAAAGGCCTTGTAATAATTGTTGTTTGAGTTGATCGGTGCCTGCCAGTTTGTTGAAAAAGTCATTGAAAAAAGAAGCGGTGCCGCCTTGCAACAACAAGGCATTTTTTAAGAACGATAAGCTGATGCGGCCTTCGGTGATTTTTAATACATCGGCGGGAGGAAGGCGCAAATCGGCCCCATAGCAAGGTTTATCCTTGTGCGGTGGATTGCTTGCTCCGGCGCGGGCGGTGGGGGTGAACGAAAAGCCATTGTTTTTGAACGCTGGATGTCCCCACACTTCAAACGGTGTTTCAGTGCCACGCCCTACACTCACATCGGTGCCTTCAAAAAAACACAAGGAGGGATAAAGCAATACCGCCGTGGGTGTTTTCAAATTGGGCGACGGCGGCACCGGCAACGCGTACAAGATGCTGTGGGTGTATTGCTTACAAGGAACCACGGTGAGTTTGAGTTTATTTTTAGTGTTCAACCATTTTTCGCCCAGCAACATTTTGGCGTACTCGCCTACCGTCATACCGTGAACAACGGGAATGGGTTGCATGCCGACAAACGATTTGAAGGCAGGTTTTAATACCGGACCGTCCACATAAAATCCATTGGGGTTGGGGCGGTCGAGAATGATCATTGGGATGTTGTTATCGGCGCAGGCTTCCATCATGTATTGCAGCGAAGAGATATAGGTATAAAATCGTGCACCTACATCTTGAATATCGAACACCACGATATCTATGCCTTTTAAGGTTTGTTTTTCTGGCTTTTTATTGGGGCCATACATCGACGTAATGGGAATGCCTGTGGCGGAATCGATACCGTTCTTAATGGTGGCACCCGCATCAGCACCGCCACGAAAACCGTGTTCTGGGGCAAAAATGCGTACGATGTTGATGGCCGATTTCAGGAGGGTATCCACCAAATGAACCTTCCCGATACGAGAGGTTTGGTTGACCAATAAGGCTATCTTTTTTCCGCGAAGCGAGGGGACGTATTGCTCGGTTTGTTCGGCGCCAACGATGATAGTGCGCGAATAGCGTTGAGCGCTTGTGGTAACTAGTGAAAAACCCAAGAGTATAAGGAGTAAAATTGACTTCACTTTGCAAAAGTACCATTTTCAACGTTAGAAAGGGGTTGGTAACAAAGGTTACTTCCCTAAAGCGTAAAACGTGTATTTTTGAGGAATGAAACAGATTATTCTTTCCTTTTTAGTGTTGGTTATGATGGCTTGTCAGGGTGGTGCCCAATCGGGCAAAACCATACCGGCGGCTGAGTTTATGCAAAAATTGGCGGCTACGCGCAACGAATATTTACTCGATGTCCGTACGCCGGAGGAATACAACGAAGAGCATTTAAACAATGCAGTAAACATCGATTATAACGGCGCCGATTTTGAGGCGCAAATAAAAAAACTCGACAAATCGCGTCCTGTGTTTTTATATTGTTTATCGGGTGGCCGTAGTGGTAGTGCGATGTCGGTGTTAGCCGCTAATGGGTTTAAAGAGATATACAATATGCAAGGTGGCATTATGCAATGGCGTGCGGCGAAGTTTCCAACTAATTTGAGTTCTTCCAAAGAAGCGAATGACCTTCGGTGGTATGGCATGTCAGAAGCAGAATATGCAACACTAACTCAAGAACCCATTCCGGTTTTAATTGACTTTTATGCAGAATGGTGCGGCCCATGCAAAAAATTAAAACCCATTCTCAATGAAATAGCTACAGAATATGCCGGCAAGGTAAAAATTGTTGCCATTGACATAGAAAAAAATCAATCGTTGGCCAATGCGATGCAAATTCGCAGTATTCCCTTGTTGATTTATTACAAGAATGGTAAAGTGGCCATGAATTTTGAAGGCTATACCGAAAAGAAAACCTTGATTAAAGAAATGGGATTAAACAAATAGTTGATCCATGCAAAAAATAATAAGGGCCTGTAACAAGGCCCTTTTTTTATAAACTACGTACCGGCGAATCGGGCAGTTCGGAGAATAATTTCTTCTTTTTAAAAAAGTACTGCACCAAAATACTGTGTTTGTAAACCCCATTGCCGGTGGCATGGGTTTTAATGCGTTGTGCTTCGGCGCGTTTTTTGGTCCACAAGGGCAATTGACCGAAAAATGCCCAATGGGCTTTTACGATGGTTTTGACATCCACAAAATCGCCTTTCAACAAGGCACGTACACCACTTACCCCATCGAGAATTAATCGGAAGGGAAGCAACCAAAGCAAGCGCAACAAAGGCACATTTTTATACAGCAATACCAAGCTGTTGCGGTAATTGTAAAAGAGTTTCTGCGGACTCCCATAGCTAATCACACTGCCTCCAATATGATACACGGTACTGGCACCACAATAGGCAATGCGGTGGCCGGCATGTTTCAAACGCCAACACAAATCCACTTCTTCCATGTGGGCGTAAAGATCTTTATCTAAGCCCCCCACCGCATGATAGGCCTTGGAGCGCACCAACATACAACCGCCTCCGGCCCAGAATACTTCCACGGTATCGTTGTATTGTTGTTGGTCTTCTTCTATATCGAAGAATACACGGCCGCGACAAAACAAATAGCCATGCGGATCCATATAGCCCCCACCCGCCCCGGCGTATTCAAACAATTTCTTATCGCGGTAATATTTTATTTTGGGTTGAACGGCCGCCACATTGGGGTAATCGTTCAACACTTTTCGTAACGGTTGAAACCAACCGGGGGTAATTTCAAAATCGGCACTGAGGAGAATATAATTTTCGGCATCAATTTGCTTCAGGCCTTCATAATAGCCATTGGCGAAGCCTTTGTTTACCGTTAAGGTAACAATAGGCACCTCAGGGAAGTGGGCACGAACATAATCGGCGGTATTGTTGGTGGATGCATTATCAATAAGCACCACGTCGTACAAGCCTGTTGCTTCGCGAAGGAGTTCGGGAAAAAAATCGCGGTGTAAATCCTTACCGTTATAGCTGAGCACAACGACGGCCGTGTCGTATCGGCTTCGTAACATGTGCAATCGGCTTATTTGTATTTAGGCGTGTATTGCGTGCTTTCAGGCACGTTGATATCCGCTGTACTGCGGAAATGGCGGGTCCAAAGGCCATAATTACAACCCACAAAGAACAACAAGAATCCAAATAATCCTAATAAAAAGAGGAAACGAGATTTGGAGGGTTTATTGAGTTCAATATCCACCGGGTTGTCTACTAAATCGAGCACTTTATTATTGTCCATGCGTACTTTTTAAGTCGCTACAAAAGTAAGGAAGTTTTATTTTTCTACAAGCATAATTCCGATGGAATTTGGCACTTCCCCCATTTTGTTCACAGCCTCCGTTTAAGAAGCCGGCGAATAGGTTTTTAAATAATCTAAAAAGGCCGGAATCTGCGCCCGGTCGATATCGAGGTGGGTAACCAAGCGGATATCGGTATCGGAAATGGGATAGGCTAATACGCCTGCTTGTTGCCAATCGGCACAAATGGCTTTTGGCGATAGTCCGGGTTTTACGGAAAAAATCAGGATATTGGTTTCGGGAGGCGTCAAACGTTCTACAAAATTTGCCTGCAACAAGACCGAACCAATTTCAGACGTCAAGCGATGGTCTTCGTTCAAACGTTCGAGGTGATTTTCGATGGCGTAAGTACAGGCCGCTGCCAAATAACCGGCCTGACGCATACCGCCGCCCATTACTTTACGTACGCGGCGCGCTTGACGAATATAGGTTTTTGAACCCAACAACACACTCCCTACCGGGGCCCCCAAGCCTTTGCTAAAACAAACTGAAATAGAATCGAATAAGCGACCGTATACTTTGGGATCTTGTTTTTTTGCCACTATGGCATTCCACAACCTAGCTCCATCTAAGTGCAAGGCCAAATTATGTTCGTTGCATAATTCTCGTATAGCTTCAATGGAAGCAAGTTCGTAACAAGTTCCCCCACCCCGATTGCAGGTATTTTCTAAGGAAACCACTCGAGTTCTGGTTCGATGCACATCGTCGGGGTTAATTAAGGGGCGAATTTGTTCTGCTGAAATTCTTCCGAAGGACCCTTCGATGGCTTGTACCTGGCAACCGCTATTAACGGCAATGCCACCGCCTTCGTAGATATACACATGACTTTTCTTTTCGCAAATTACATCGTCGCCGGGTTGGGTATGGCATTTAATACCTATTTGATTGGTCATGGTTCCGCTCGGACAAAACAAGGCGGCTTCCATACCAAACCAATCGGCGGTTTGCGCTTCAAGGGTATTAATAGCTTGGTCTTCCCCAAACACATCATCGCCTACTTGGGCACGAAACATAGCCTCCAGCATAGCGGGGGTTGGACGGGTAATGGTATCGGAACGAAAATCGAGCGTAAACTTCATACTGTAAAAGTAAAGGCCCCAAACGAATTTGGGGCCTTAATATTAAAAATGAAAAGAATTAATGCGTAAACAGGTTTGTTATAATGAATGTGATACCCGCTAGAATGGCACTGATAGGAATGGTTAGAATCCATGCCCACAACAAATTAACGGTAACACCCCAACGAACTGCGCTTAAACGTTTAGTAGCCCCTACCCCAATAATGGCCCCGGTAATGGTATGGGTAGTTGAAACCGGAATACCCATTTGTTCGGTCAAGAACAAGGTAGTGGCACCGGCCGTTTCAGCACAAACACCTTCCAATGGTGTAACCTTGGTGATTTTTGTCCCCATGGTTTTTACAATTTTCCAACCACCACTTAGGGTACCTAAACCAATAGCGGCATAACAGGCCAACGGAATCCATGAATACGTTTTCAAGGCATCTCCAATTTCATTGAAAGTACCATTGGCAACAAAAGCGGCGGCTATAATACCCATTACTTTTTGGGCATCGTTTCCACCATGACCAATACTAAAACCGGCGCTACTCAACAACTGCAACTTTTTGAACAAGTTCGCACTGCGCCTTGCGGTTGGTTCTTTAATTTGCTCCACATAAATAAAGGAGAGAATAAAAATAAACAATCCACCCAACAAGAAATAACGCAAGGTATGATTGTTCGATTTATCGAGTTCCTTCTTTAAATCGGCGGTGGTATTCATCTTCATTTTATCGCGAAAGTTCGCAACATCGGCGGGGTTAATATTATGAAGAGCTACCATCGCATTAATCATGGAGTCGTATCCAAATTCATGATACTTTTTAGTTAACGGCATTAAACTATCAACAGCCGCTTTAGCCAAATTGTACTGATTTAAATCAGATTCACTTTTCACCGAAAGGGCCTTTAGTTTATCGAGCTTGAAATAGATTTTCAGTTTATCGCCCAATCGACTGTGTTCGATTTTATTAATGTCGGCATTCGCTAAAATGTGGGCAACTACAGAGTCGCTTTTCTTTGTTTCCAATTCAGAAACAAAAGGCTGGGAGGCGGCTAATGCAGCTTCGCCATACGCCACTTTGCTTTCATAATCTTCAATCTTTTTCTGAATCTCAGCTTGCTTCGTGGGGTCGGTTTCTTTGGCCAATTTGATTTTCTCTTCATCGGCCGATTTTGCATTCTTTTCAATCCGATAAAACTTACCTAAGTTCTCGTTCACTTTACCTACTTGAAAATGGGCAAACAAAAACCAAAGCACCACCCCTGTTAAGGCCAGAATGGCCGATTTGATCCAAGTATTCCGAATCACCATCACAAAGGTGTAAAACATGGAAATCAACATCCCAATTAAAGGGGCTAAAAATATAAACATGATGGTTTTTCCAATCTTACCACTGTCTACAATTTGTGCCAAAGTCAACGAACTGTCTTTCATAAAGGCCGCGGTTATGGCCGCACCGGCAAAACCACCAATCAAGGTATGCGACGACGACGACGGAATTCCAAACCACCATGTCAACAAGTTCCAAATAATAGCCGCTACCAAGCCCGAAAAAATCACAGGCAGGGTAATGAAATCTTTTTGAACCGTTTTACCAATGGTGTTCGCTACCGCATGGTCTTGAAAAATATAAAAGGCTACAAAATTAAAAAAAGCCGCCCATAATACCGCCTGAAAAGGTGTCAACACCTTGGTGGATACAATGGTAGCAATGGAATTAGCCGCATCATGAAAGCCATTGATATAATCAAAGATGAGGGCCAATACAACAATAACAACCAGAAATGTCATAATCTTGAATTCGTGTTAACGTGATAAAATACCAAAGTGACCTATGCGTACTTAATAATGATGGACTCAATAACATTGGCCACATCCTCACATTTATCGGTGGCAGTTTCCATCACCTGATAAATTTCGCGTTTTTTAATCACTTCCTTCGCATCCGGTTCAGTAGCAAACAAGCGCTCAATACTCATATCGTAAATATCATCGGCCTGATTTTCGAGGCTGTTCGCTTTCACCAACGCGTTCGTAATAGCCGTCATGTTTTTCATATCGCGCAACTCGCGCACCGCAATACGAATGGCTTCAACGCCTAAAACAATACATTCCGCTAATTTCTGAATACCCTGCTCTTGGGGATCTACTTTGTAGAAATTGATTTTTTTGGCGGAAGCGTTAATGTAATCCGCTACGTCATCGAGCGCAGAAGCCAAGTAGTGGATATCTTCCCGGTCGAATGGCGTAATAAAGTTCTTGCCTAATTCTTGAAATATACGATGCGTCAAATTGTCGTTCTCGTGCTCGAGAGCTTCAATTTGTGTAATGATCTGTGCTCGCTCATTAAAATCGGCTACATGAACCAATTCGTGTAATTTGCGTGCCATCACGTCTACGGTGTCGGCTACCTCTTCGAACAAACTGTAAAACACGCGATCTTTCGGTTGGAAAAATTTGAATAATGCATTTAAGCTCATGACATTGTAAATTTGAGTTACAAAGGTGATGCAGACATTTTGAAAAAAATAGCCTCCTTCAATTCGTAACAATTTCGTAATATTCAAATAACATTTTGTGTGTATTGCAACCAAAAGAATGACGTTTCCTTGCAAACCCCTATTTTTGCAGGGTGAAAAATCAATTATTAGCTTGTTTGTCGGCAATCTTGCTATTTGCCAACGCCTGCCAAAACAAACCAGAATCTAAAGCTACTAAATCGCTCGCCATTCCTCGTTTACACTGTGCCGTGGAATATCCCGCCACTTGGACGCTCGCCGTTACCGGCCGCGATAGCAATCAATACAGCTTTTTGGAGCCTATTCAAGACAGTTCCGATCAATTCAGCACCCGAATTAGTCTTTGGAACGAAAAAATGCCATTCAAACTCAGCCCAAACGATTACAATCAAGGCGTTATTACCCTCATAAAACTAAGCAACCCACAACTGCATATCGATCCCCTTCCCGCCGATAGCAGTAACGGTAATAAATTCTTAGGCTATATTTTCGGTTTTTCCAACCAAGACAGCAGTCGCTTTAATGTATACGGCTACACCCTTCTTCGCGATTCCTTTGCCTTCAACATCACAATGACCTGCGAAGCCGGTAAAGAAAGCCAATACCAAGATACCTTAAAACAATTCCTTCATAACTTCACTTACCGTCCGTAATGAAATATTTAGCCCTCGGCGATAGTTATACCATTGGCGAACTCGT
>JBIKQE010000085.1:0-8327 GCA_044349815.1 Chitinophagaceae bacterium
AAGTGCAAATCTACTTCCGAACAAATGATTTTTTCCTACTAACTTGCCCTGCTATGACACCCTATGAACAATCTTTCGAGCGCTTGGTGCGCATAATGGACGAATTACGCGAGCAATGTCCGTGGGACAAAAAACAAACCATTCAAACCCTGCGTCAACTCACTATTGAAGAAACGTACGAGCTGGCCGACAGTATTACGCAATCCGATTGGCGCGGACTCAAAGAAGAACTCGGCGATATTTTATTGCACATTGTTTTTTACGCCCGCATTGCCCGCGAAGAAAAGCAGTTTACGCTAGGCGAAGTAATTGAAGGTGTGTGCAATAAATTGGTGCATCGGCACCCGCACATTTACAGCTCCGTGCAAGTTGAGAACGAAGACGATGTAAAACGCAATTGGGAACAATTGAAATTGAAAGAAGGCAAAAAATCGATATTAGCCGGTGTGCCCAACAGTTTGCCCGCCATGGTGAAGGCCTTGCGCATTCAAGAAAAAGCCAAGCAAGTAGGCTTTGAATGGGAAATAAAAGAACACGTGATGGATAAAATTCGCGAGGAAGTCGACGAACTGGAACAAGCGGTGAAAGCACAACATACCGACGCCATGGAAGATGAAATGGGCGATGTATTGTTCTCGATGGTGAACTACGCGCGTTTCTTGAACATCGACCCTGAAAATGCACTCGCCCGCACCAATGCCAAATTCAAGCGGCGGTTCGAGGCCATGGAAGCAGAACTCACCGCGCAAGGTGCCTCGCTCAACGATTATACCTTAGAAGATATGGATGCCGTTTGGAACCGCATCAAACAAGCCGAAAAAAACAAGCCTTAAGGACGCGTACCGGTAATGGCCATCACCCGATGGAATTCGTCGGCGCTTACGCGAGTAACCGACAAACGGTTGCGTTTAATCATTTGCATTTGGCTCAACACCTCATCAGCTTTGATTTCAGCCAAGGGCAAGGTGCGTTTTAAATTTTTAATCGGTTTCAAATCCACCACCAACCATTGTTTGTCGTCGCTGGTGGGGTCCGGGTAAGCTTCTCCCACCACCGAGGCTACGCCCACAATTTCCATCCCCTCGTTGCTGTGGTAAAACAACACCTTATCGCCCAGTTGCATATCGCGCAAATTATTACGCGCTTCATAATTCCGCACGCCGTCCCAAAACGTTTTGCGGTCTTTCTGAAATTGCTCCCAACTGTATTTAAACGGTTCCGATTTTACCAGCCAATAATTCATGGTACGTTTTTGTGTTTGCAAAATTAATCCTTACAGCGTTGATGTAATATAAATTTTATCCATAGCCCAAGGGATTTTTGAAGCGCAGCCGCATCGCTTTCATCAACACCCGTCCCGTTTTTCGCTACAAGTCCGCTCCGCCTCAGGCGGATGCGGGCTTTTCGCTACAACCGGGGCTATACGTCAGGGCCTTTTTCTTTGTTCAACAAACACCCGAGGTTTGTGTCTTCACAAACCACTAATCAACACCCGAGGTTTGTGTCTTCACAAACCACTAATCAATCATCAAGCGAATGACTTTACCCGTCTGAACTTCCTTCAAAAAATAAATCCCTGAAGCCAAAGCCGTAGTTACTGTTTCCTGTGAACTACGCAGATTGTATTGCTGAATAATTCGTCCGCTCACATCGCTGAGTACAACATATCCACCTTGCTTCGATACAATGGTAAACCGATTATGGTTCGGATTCGGGTAAACCATAAAATCATTTTCGGAATGTTCTTGTATGCCGTTGCATACCTGAATATCCAATATCCCGGATTGATTCATATTACATCCACCTCCCAGTAAATTTACATTATAGTTGAAGACTCCTACCGAAACCGGAATTCCGTTAATGACGATATAGCCATTAATATAACTGCCTAAAACACCATTGGGCAAACCGTTAAATGTAGCGCCAGTAGCACCACTTGTTGTGTATTCAATATTCGTAATAAGTGTATTTACACATCCTTGTTGATTATCAGTTCCAACAGCTGAACTTAAAACAATGGTATTGTTTGGATTAACCTGTATTGTTCCATTGATACTATTACTGCACCAACCACCGATTAGTAAAACAGAATAATTAAAAGTTCCAGTGATTAACGGCGTTCCACTGATGGTGATATTCCCATTATTGTAACTTCCTACAACCCCATTCGGCAAACCATTAAATATTGCTCCTCCAACGCCTGTTGATGTGTACTCAATATTCGTAATCGGTGAATTCACACATACTTGTTGACTATCAGTTCCTACAACTGAACTCAAAATAATGGTACTGAACGGATTAGACTGAATTGCACCGTATAAACTTATATTATAGCCACAAATACTTGTCAAAATAATCGAATAAGAAAAAACCCCAATGTTTAATGGTGCACCGCTAATGACGATGCTACCGTTATTAAAAGTCCCTACAACCCCCGGAGGCAATCCGTTAAAAACGGCGCCTATTGAACTTGTACTAGTATAGGTAATTGGAATGATGGAGTCATTCAAACATAACGATTGATACGCTACAGCAGAAGTAGATGTGAGTATATTATTGGGATGAACATGAATAAAACCATTAATATTCACGGTATCGCAACCTCCGGTCAGCATAATATTGTAATTAAAAAAACCAGTTATTATAGGCTTACCATAAATTTTTAATACTCCATTATTAAAACTCCCTACAACATGGGTTGGAAAACCTGATAAAATAGCACCAGTAGCCCCACTTACTATATATTGAATCGTATCGATTGGCGAGTTTATACACGCCTCTTGACTGTCGGTACCCGGCAAGGAAATTAACATGAAACTTGTTGGATTATCAACGAAGATTGTTCCATAAATACTTGTTGTATCACACCCCCCTGTAAGGGTGATTTGATATGGGTAGTTTCCTAATTGATTAGGGGTACCATTGATGGTGATTAATCCATTGGCAACATTCCCATTTACACCCGGTGGCAAATTATTGAAAATTGCCCCACTAGCTCCACCACCTAAGGTGTAGGTAATTGAATTAATAGGATTATTAACGCAAATATGTTGATTACTGGTACTGGGCGCTGAGTTTAATTGCGCATACGGACTAATACTAATCGTTCCTGTAGCCACAATATTACCGCAACTCCCCAGTAAGGGAATTTGATAATTATAAATGCCTCCCTGTGTAGGCACACCGCTAATAATGATGGAATCGTTACTCAATGTGGCACTTAAGCCGGGAGGTAAATTAACGGGAGGGCCTAATAAATAAGCCCCAACTGTGGTATGGTAGATTGGTGGAAACGAATCATTTATACATAAGATGGGCGAGGATGATGCCGGACTTACCGACATGGGAACACAAATATCTAATTTAGTAACAAAGGCATCATATAATCCATTATGGGTACTATCAAACGCATTGGGTGTAATATCGTAATTCGTTGATGAAGTTGAACCCGTGATAAAAGCATTACCTTGAGAGTCCATACAGATACCTTCCCCATTGTCGACTCCTGAACCACCCAGGTAAGTCCCGTGTATTAATGTTGTTCCATTGGGGTTTAATTTCATAAGATATAAATCATTGCTGGAATCTTTATTATTTTGATAAGCACTGGGTGTTGTAGGCAAATTATTTACACCGGTAAATCCTACAGCAAGGATATTACCTTGATTATCCAAATCAATATCACGAATCGAAAAACCATCAATGGTTGACGAAAAAATCAAGCTTCCAGAATTATTAAATTTCATAATAAAGGCCTTATAGTACCAAGCCGCTTGAAACACTTGGAAAGCGCCCTGACTTACTGGGAAATTTGAAGCTTGTGAATTTCCAGCGATAATGGCATTATTATCATTATCAATTTCTAAATCGCATGGATAATTATAATCATTAGTTTTTAAACATAAACTATATATTATATTGGAACCTGCTGCATTTAAACGTTGAACAAATAGGCCATATCCCGTTGTGTTGTTGTAAGTATATGCACCAATAGTTATAGGGAAATTATACGGATCGTTTGATCCCACAACAAAAACCTCACCTTGTGTACTTACTTTTATGGCAGCATTATACGACAAATCCCCTCCTAACAAACATGAATATACCAAGCTGGTACCTGTTTGATTTATCTTGGTAGCAAAGCCAACTTCATCACTATCCAGAATGCCATTATAATAGTAAGCACCCGGAGTTACATCAAAATAGGGTGACCCCAAGGAGCTTGCCCAACCACACACATAAGCACAACCCAAATTATCAATATCAATATCATAGCCATAATCATCTCCAATTCCCCCCAAATAAGTTGAATACAATAAACTACTGCCTGTTGCATTTAATTTAGTAATAATAACCTCACTTAAACTTATCACTTGACCCTTCATATAAACCGATGAATTAATTAATTGATATGCCCCCGGAGTTACAGGATAGTTCCCAACGAAATTATACCCGGTAAAGTATATACAACCTGCAGTATCTACTTTTAAAGCCGTTCCTCGATCTGTAGAATTTCCTCCAACATAAGTTGAAAAAACTAAATTAGTACCCGTTGCATTCAGCTTACTAACAAAAATATCATCATTGCCTCCTAACGTAGTATCGTATGCTCCAACCGTAACCTGATAATTAATAGACAATGTTGTGCCCACGATATACGAATTTCCTTGATCGTCTACATCTATATCGTTTCCTATATCATTATTACTCCCCCCAATAAACGTTGAAAAAATCAACGGATCCAATATCAGTGGTTTGGTTCGGTCGTACTCGCCTACCTTAATTTTCCAGGCATTGCCTTGTTGGACAAATTCACCGGCAACAGCCTTATTTTCCTGATAACAATATAAATCGCGCACCGCTACGTCACCAAAACGGGTATTTAAATGCAACTGATTATTCCGAACTTCTTCCCCATCTTGTCCGCGATACTGAAACCGAATTTGACCCGGATCAGCGCCCGGTTGTATAATGTAATCGTAACGCAATTTCCCCTTCTCCAAATAATATCGAATATCAATATTGGGGTACACATCATGTACCACGACTTCTTCGTACAAGCCCACAAACGAAGCATGTTTCGTGCTGTCGTTGCCAATAAAATAATTGTAATACGCTTTTTGTTTCTTTTTCCCTTCACCACGCGGATTCCCATTCGAACCCACATAATCCATAATCACCCGATGAATCAATACCGAATCCTTCATCGATTTCATTATCCGTTCATGCTTGCTCATAAGTAAGGTGTCCGATTCAACGTCTTGTCGTTTCACCTTGTAAAACGTATAATTCACGCCCGTCTTCGTAATCCAAACATCTACCCCACCTAAACGACATTGAAATAACACCTCCTTATCCCATTGCCCTTTGTTTTCAATAAATCCGATGGAGGTTTTACTCGATAAACGATCGGCAATATCTTTCGCTTGCACTCGTTGTCCTGTCCAAATGGAAAGGAAAAACCCCAAAACAAGTAAGTATTTGGTAAAATTCATAGGTTGAAGATAATAATGAATTTTACAATAAACGTAAAATTTTTAAATAACAACTTGAAGCGCAGCCGCATCGCTTTCATCAACACCCGTCCCGTTTTTCGCTACAAGTCCGCTCCGCCTCAGGCGGATGCGGGCTTTTCGCTACAACCGGGGCTATACGTCATCTTCTCGTACTTTCTTCAGCAAACAAACAGCCGCACCATTATTCCAACCCGAACGCCTATTTTTGTACTATGTTCCGTTTACTACCCCTCCTTGCCGTGTTGATGAGCTTTCAAGCCCAAGCCCAATGGCGCCTGCCCATTAAACCCCGCAAAACCACACCCCCTACCCCCGTGGTGGAAATACAAGCCAACGAAGTTAAAATAACCCCCACCCGTACCGACGATTTTCGTACCACGCCGAATAAAGTCATCGATATTCTTCATATGGATTTGGCGGTACGTTTTAACTTCCAACAACATACCTGCATGGGAAAACAAGATTTATTGTTAACTCCCTATTTCTATCCTACCGATACTATTGTGCTCGATGCCCGCAACATGATTTTTAATGGCGTTGAGTTGAAAACCCGCGCCGGTGAACCAATCACGCACCTAATACGTTACGATAAACGGCAATTGCGTATTCAATTCGAAAAAGCCATTAAACCCGGCGATACCGTATGGTTGAGTTTGCAATACACCGCCCAACCCGATTTGCAAGAACAAGGTGGAAGTAAAGCCATTCGCGACAATAAAGGGCTCTACTTCATGAATACCGATGGCAAAGAGCCCTATAAACCTATGCAAGTGTGGACGCAAGGTGAAACAGAATCGAATGGTAATTGGTTTCCGTTTGTCGACAAACCCTTCGAGAAATTCACACAAACATTGTCCATTACTGTTCCCGATAGCCTTACCACCTTATCGAACGGACTCTTAACCCGCACCGATACACTCGACAATGGACTCAAAACGGATGTATGGGAAAACGACTTGCCGATGTCGGGCTATTTGGTGATGATGGCCATTGGCAACTTCAAAAAAACAGCCGATAGTTTATGGCGCAATAAAGCTGTGGACTATTACTTGGAACCTAACTATGCCCCCTATGCGATGGGCATATTTAAAAACACGCCCGAGATGCTCGAATGTTTTTCAAATAAATTAGGTGTTCTGTATCCGTGGCAAAAATATGCCCAAGTGGTGGTGCGCGATTTTGTATCGGGTGCCATGGAAAATACCTCGGCCACCTTGCACGGCGATTTCGTACAAAAGAATGCCCGCGAATTAGTAGACGGCGGCAACGACGGCATCATTGCCCACGAAATGTTTCACCAATGGTTTGGCGATTTAATTACCTGCGAATCGTGGAGCCATTTAGTGATGAATGAAGGCTTTGCCGCTTATGGGGAACAAATTTGGTACGAACATCAATATGGTGCCGATGCGGGTTATCGACAAGCCTACCAATCGTTGGAAAAATATTTAAACTACGTGAGTAAAAATCCTGATGGGCCCATTGTGGATTTCAATTACAAAGACAAAGAAGACATGTTCAGTGGGATTACCTATCAAAAAGGAGCCCGCGTTTTGAATTTACTGCGGGCCACCTTGGGCGATGAAGCCTTCTTTTTATCCTTGCGTGTTTTTTTACTCGAACATGCTTTTCAACCGGTACAAATCGACGACCTGCGCCGCACCTGCGAAAAAGTGAGCGGTCTCGATTTACGCCCATTCTTTACCCAATGGTTTTTACGAGGTGGACATCCTGTTGTGGATGTTCGTTTTACCTACCTCGATTCGGCCAACGTATTGCAATTATTGGTAGAACAAAAACAAGCCGACGAGGTGGGTTTGTATCAATTCCCACTTGAGTTTAAGGTTACACAAGGCAATGAAACCAAGGTTTACTCGTTTGCCATTCATAAAAAACAGGAAGTGTTTTATGTACGTAAACTCAACAACGACAATCCGGAACGGTTGGATGTTAGCATCGACCCACGAGGTTTGTTGCCGGGCGAAATTCAAGTACACAAACCCTTATTGTTTTGGATAAACGGCGCACGAAATGGTAATTACATAGAAAAAATGCGGGCTTATAAAAACTTGGCTCCCCAACAACAATTAGATACTGTTCGTAAAACATTTTTAGCCGGCTTAAGTGACTCAGACGAAGGTATACGTTCCCGTGTAATGGATTTAATTACGTGGAAAGATTCCGCATGGAAAGCAGAAATACCGGCTATACTACCCAACCTAATTTTAACCGACCGCTCCCCCTTGGTTCGCACCAAAGCCATTCAAGTTTCAACCCGTTCTAACGACGAACGTTTTGTAGCCCTGTATAAAAAAGCATGCCGCGATTCATCGTATAGTGTGGCAGGAGCCGCCTTGGATGCCCTCCACAAAGTTCGGCCAGACGATGCCTATACGATGGCACATAATATCGAAAACGATGTGCGTGGCAGTCTATTAGAATCGGTTGCCAAGGTCTATGCCGCACAAGGTGCCGTGCGCGACTTGGCCTTCTTTCACGAAAATATAATGCGTTGTTTCAAAGGCCGTCGGGCCACTTTGCTCGAAAACTATTGCACCTTGGGCCGCCGTGTAAACAATGCCGACCAAGACGACATTATGGTTCAAACCTTGGTGCAACGCGCCAAAGAAGACGATGCCCCCCAAGTGCGCGAATTGGCCTTGAAACAACTGTACAGCTTACGTACCGATTTAATGATGCAGGCCGCCCAAACTCCCGATGTTAATCTCAAAAACAAATCGAACGAGGAAGCGGTGCGTATTCAAAAAATAATCAACGACATTATTCAGAAAGAAAACAACAAAGACGTGT
>JBIKQE010000004.1:0-30349 GCA_044349815.1 Chitinophagaceae bacterium
TCTTTCACTTTTTGCTGATATAACGACTGGTTATAGACCAAATATTGTGTTCCAAGATGAATAATTACTTTATTAATACTTCTAATTTCAGCCTCAGCAAATACTTCGCGGTACAAGGTGTCTTTTTCTAAGCTGTTGATATGCGTATAATTCAAATTAAAACTATACTCTTCGTTGGGTGTATAAAATCCGTTCACGGTATACGCTACTTCCGACAAATCTTGCGATGGTGGTGTATAACGGGCAATCAAACGTTGCGGACGAATTTGGGCAATAATGGGTTGCCAATTGTATAAACCCCGAATCAAACTTTCGTTGGGCGATGTACGCATCATAAAATTATCGGTGCGTTTGAACGAGGCATTAACACCCACTTTTCCACGAGCATACCCCAAGGTGGTATACAATACACTTCCCGATACATTCTTTAAACCATTAAGGGTGGCTACCGCTTCTTCCGATTTCAAAGCCGCTTCAACATACCAAGTTAAATCGCCGGCATTGAGGGTATTATATACGGTACCGGCATACGAATTATAAACAGGCACAAACCGGTCGGCAACAGGCAAACTATTAATTGTACCCACCACTTTATCCATACTTTCCTGATCCATGGTGCGGTTTACCAAACCAATACCCGGCGTGCAATGAATCGTGTTGCTTATATCCACATCGCCTTCAGCACTTATCCCTTTTAAAATTGGCTTATACCGTTCAAACAAATTCTTGGTTTGTCCGGTAAACGCTTTCATGGTCAACCGATTACTGAATTTATATTTCAAATGCAAACCAAACAAGGCATTGTCTATCAATAACCCACGGTCTTCGTAAGCCCGAAACAAAATGCCACTGCCAATTTGGTCGTAAACATGTCCGGCCGTGATGGTCAAATCTTTTACTTCTTTACTCAAACTAAACATGCCAATACCCGCAGCCGTTAATGCCGTATTGGGTTGCTGTAAATTTGAATGGTTAAACCCATCAAAGCGCACCACAGCATTAAAGCCCTTGCCACTATAACGGAGCCCCAACCAACCTTCACCACCACTCAAAAAATTATCGTAAAGTGGGTTTCCGGAAGCTTTAATATTCGTATCGCGCTGAAAGAAATTAACGTTCATCATCAAATCGCCCGAAATATAGCCTTGAGCAGAGCCCCAAAACGGTGCACAAAAAGCAGCCAGGGCGGTAATCCATTTTTTCATGTGTTGTTTCTATATCGTATAGCAAGCATTTCGCCTGCTGTAATGGGCAAATATAAATTTTCAAAACGGATTTTAGGGCAGAAACTCCCGGCATCTTGCTTCCACCACCTACCGTTCAATGGTAATTCGGGTAAAACCAGGAATAATCAAGGTAGCTAATTCCACCACATCCTTGTTTTTGAGCGACACACAACCGTCCGTCCAATTGTGTTTCAAGTCAATTACATTATCGCCGTTTTTCCAAATACCATGTATGCCCACAGCCCCGCCAATACGGGCTTCTTTGGGAATAAACCCTGTATTTTTAGCCTGTTCATGCAAACGGCGCGATTCTTCGTTGGGGTAATCGAACAACATAAACTTCTCCCATTTTTCATGTTCCCGTGCTTGGGTGATGGTAAATGTTCCTTCCGGGGTACAACGGTCGCCTTCCATTAACTTTTGTTTGGTGCAATTGGGACCAAAAACACATTTATACGAAGTGAGGAGATTCGTACCATGATAAACATAAATCCGAAACTTCGATTTCACTACCTTAATGGAAATAGCTTCCTTACGGATGGTGTCTAGTATAAACTTACGGTTTAACGACGATGGAATCACAATAGACTTAGTAATAACGGTTTCGCCCGTTTTAGCCTTGGCTGTTTCTATTTTATTGCCATAACTATCGTAACTCACCACAGCCGCCTTCTTTTTAGTGGCCGCCGCTTCTTGTTGCGTTTTAATTTCGTTTTGCTTTTGGAGTGCTATCTGTTTATTGTAGGCCTCTTGCTTGGCTCGCATCGAATCGGGCTGTCGCCGTTGCGCATGGGCTTGCAAACCAAGCAAGACCATAAAGAAGCCAACCCAGACTATCAAACGCATTCTCATTCAGCGAATTTAATCCAAATTGTGGTTCGAATCATCAAATCGGTATCGAGCCAACTCCCACAACACCACCCCGGCCGTTACCGACACATTCAACGAATGCTTGGCGCCCACTTGCGGTATTTCCAACACCGTATCGCACAAATCCAATACAGCATCCGACACCCCATCAACCTCATTCCCCAATACCAATACATACGAAGCGCCCGGTTCAGGTAAAAATTCATGCAACATCGTACTTTGGTGAGTTTGCTCAACGGCAATAATTTGCCAACCCGCTTGCTTTAAAGGCATTAAATACGCCGCCGCATCATCTACACCTTCCCACGCTACCGTTTCGGTTGCGCCCAAGGCCGTTTTTTGTATGTCCCGGTGGGGAGGCCGTGGCGTATAACCACTTAAAATGATTTTTTCAGCCCCCATGGCATCCGCACTTCGAAAAATAGAACCTACATTTTGCATACTCCGCACATCATCGAGCAAAACACATACCCGCATCGGTTTAATTACATGGGCTAGCTTGTTCGATAAGTCCTCTAATTCGGGCATCGATTTACGTTGAAAAGGCATAAGCACAAAATTACACCGAATTTGTGCCAAGCTTGAACAGGATATTTCTAACAATTGTACTTGTATACATATATCTTACAATAATGTAAAGTATGTGAATCCTAGGTGAAACGTATAATGCACAATTTAGTATCGACTTTTGCCACGTGATACACCAAGGAGAACATATACGTCGGGTGATTAATGAAAGTGGAGTGTCAATTACTTCCTTGTGTAAAAAACTAAAAAAAAGTAGACGGTGGATTTACGACATCATGCAACAACCTCAAGTAAGTGTTGACGTTTTAATTCAATTGGGCGATGCCCTTCATTATAATTTTATTGCCGACTTTCCCCAATATGTTAAATTCAAACACCAATTATCCTCTTCCAACCACCGACTCGAAGAAGAGGATGTTAACTATTGGCGCGAAAAATTTTATAGCGTTCTAGAGCAATATTCTAACTTACTCGAAGAAAAACTACTTGAAAAAGAAAAAAAATCGCCCTAAAAAAGGGAATTTTTGGCCTACTTAGGTAAAACACCCATCTACGTTTCGTTTAAAACAACGCATTCCTTATGTATATTCGGGTTTCGTAGTTAACCCGTATGTTCCGATTATTCCTATTAACCGCCCTAGGCGGTGCATTGGGCAGTGTTAGCCGCTGGGGATGCTCTTTATTCGCCCAACGGCTCCTGCCATCCTCATGGCCCTGGGGCACCTTCATGAGCAATGTGCTAGGCTGTTTCGTGGCCGGATTGCTTGCCGGCTGGTTCGCTAAAATACCCGAACAAGATGGCCCCATGAAACAATTGCTCCTAATTGGCTTTTGTGGCGGATTCACTACCTTTTCGTCGTTCTCCTTAGAAACAATACGGATGCTTCAACAAGGCCAGATGCTTCAAGCCATAGCCTATGCAGGCAGTAGTTTCTTGCTCGGACTCTTCGCGTTAGCGCTCGGATTACAATTTTTTCGATAATTGTTCTACAAACCGTATTATAATTGCACCCTATTTTTATACCATGAAACAGCTATTTACCCTCATTCTTGTGCTTGGGGCATTGTCCGCCACCGCTCAATTAAGTCCTAACCAATGGAGCGATTACAAAGGCTTGATGTCTAAAACCAATATCGCTATGTCGCTGCATTTAGGCGATAACGGACAAATTACCGGAAACTATTGTTATGCTAAATACGACAAGCGCATAGCCTTGACAGGCAAAACAAATGGCCGTGAAATAACCTTGTACGAAATGCAAGATGGCAAACAAACCGCCACCTTCAAAGGCAACTTACTCACCGACAGTACCGACCATCTTCAAGGCACTTGGAGCGATGGCAAAACAACCATGCCCTTCGATGTTCATTTATCTAGTATCACCTCCGGTTCACCCACCAAACGATACAACGATACCAAACAAAGCGATGCCCAAGTAGAAGCCTACATGAAAAAAGTAAAGACCGCTATTCTGAACAACAACAAAGAATGGTTAAGTACTCAAGTAAGCTACCCCTATAAAGTGGCCACCGCCGATGGCAAAACCAAAACATTAAAAAACAAACAAGAATTTATTAGCAACTATAAATTAGTAGTGAGCGAATCGCTCAAAAAACGCATCGCCGACATTTGCACCTGCAACTTATTTATGAATTACCGCGGCGTTATGCTAGGTAATGGCGAAGTATGGATCAACGAACGCCCCGGTGGTAAAGGACTTTGGACCATTACCGGCCTAATGCCCTAAGCTTGCCCTGCATGCACTACCTTTGCCGGTATGGGGTTAAACACCGATATTATTGGACAAGAATTTGACGACGAGGAAATTGTTTCCGACGACGCGGCCATTCGGCAACTGGTGTTGGATATTATAGTAGACCGCGGACAAGAACCACTGCGTATCGATAAGTTCATTCAAAACCGAATGGCATCGAGCACCCGAAACAAAATTCAACAAGGTATTGAAGACGGCGATGTTCTTATTAACGGCAACCCCGTTAAAGCCAATTACAAAGTACGCCCGGGCGATGCCCTCCAAATTTATTCGTTCAGGCCACCCGAATCGCAGGAAATCGTTCCCGAGAATATTCCCCTCGATATTGTATTCGAAGACGAGCATATTCTTGTTATCAACAAACCCGCCGGCATGGTGGTTCACCCCGGCGTTGGTAATTATTCAGGCACCGTGGTAAATGCCCTCTCGTATTACTTACAACAACAAGGCACCGAAACCAACGAGCTCCCTCGTGTAGGCTTAGTCCATCGCATCGATAAAGACACCACCGGCTTATTAGTAGTAGGCAAAACCGAAAAAGCCATGTTTGGCCTCGCCGAACAATTCAAAGAACATACCGTCGACCGTCGTTATACGGCCCTCGTATGGGGCGATGTGGAAGAAAACGAAGGCACCATCCGCACCAATATTGCCCGCCACGCCCGCTTCCGTAAATTATTCGATACCTACGACTACGAAGGCGAAACTGGCAAAACAGCCATTACCCATTACCGCGTTTTAGAACGCTTTAATTACGTTACCCTCGTGGAATGCGAACTCGAAACCGGCCGCACCCACCAAATACGCGTGCACATGCGCTCCATTGGTCATACCTTGTTTGGCGATAGAACCTATGGCGGCGATAGTGTTCTCAAAGGCACCGTGTTTGCTAAATACAAACAATTCGTAGACAATTGCTTTTCGCTCCTGCCACGCCAAGCCCTCCATGCCCGCACCCTCGGCTTCACCCACCCCATTTCGGGCGAACGCCTGCATTTTGAACAAGCCCTACCCGCCGATATGGAAAGTGTAATGGAAAAATGGCATACCTACGTAAAAGCCAAAAAACTCACCGACGGCTAAACCCTAAAAACACCTCGTTTAATAAACTATAGCCATAACATATAGATGTGATAGGCGGACTACATTACCTTTGCCCTCCCGATGTCGCTCTCATACCGCATTTATCGTTCGGTAAATCAATTGCCTCCCGAATGGGATGCCGCTTTACCCCTCGGCCATCCCTTGCACAGCAAGCAAATTAATTTATGCGAAATATGTTCCATCGAACACATGCAGTATTATTATGTAATGACCTACTACAATAATCAACTCGTATTGTGTGCTTACTTTCAACAACTGCGGCTACAAGTATCCCATTTTAATTGCAACAACAAGTTCATGCAATGGGTCAGCCTTCAAGCCGTTATCGGGTTGCTTCGGCCATCGTTACTCGTAGCCGGACACCTATTCCGACACGATGCGTTTTATGTGCAACCCATCAACAATCCCAACGAAGACGATGCCTGCCGTTACTACCTCGACACCGTGGAAGAAATCATGCGCATCAGTTGCGCCTCAGGGGTTTTTATAAAAGACCTCCCCGAACCCCAAGCCAAGGTCATGGCGCGCCACCCGCGCTTCGCCCCCATGGAAAACGACATCAACATGGTGTTTAATATTCCGGCCTCGTGGCAAACCATGCAACACTACGAACAAGCCCTCAAACATAAATACCTCCAACGCTACAAAAAAACCATTCGCCAATCGGCCGCACTCACCGTTAAACAATTATCGCCTGCCAACCTCGAAACCGAAAAAGCGCGCATGCACGAACTGTATCGGCAAGTAAGCGATAATCAATTGGTGAGTATGGGCAAAATCAATGCCAATTTTTATTCAGCCATGCAATCGCGTTTAGGCCATCAATACCGCGTGTTTGCTTGGTATCATGAACAAGAAATGATAGCCTTCAGCACCGCCATCATACACAACGGCATCTACGACATGAACTACATTGGTTTCGATTACACCACCAACAACCAATATAGCCTATACTTCAACATTTTGTTTCATTGCATGCAAGAAGCCATCACCACCGGTTGCAGTCAATTGGTGTTAGGCCGCACCGCCCTCGAAGCCAAAGCCATACTAGGCTGCACACCCGAAAACATGCACGGCTACTATCGCTTGCGCCATCCCGTGGTACGCGCCATGTTCAATATTATCAGTCGCCAATTCAACACCCAATGGGGCAATACCTGGCAAGGTAGGCATCCCTTCAAACAAAGTTTCTACACCGAACAAGGTATAGTATCAACGTCCGAAAACATTGAGCCATAAGCGTCAATGTTTTTTTCTTTTGGGGTCATCGTCAATCTCTCTTCTCGGCGCAATTGCGTCGCACTCTTCAACGGCAAAAAGGAACTCAACAAGGTGGATTGTACACCCAACTTATCTTAATTAATTTTAATAAATGCATGAACAACATTAACTTCGTTACATGAAAAGAATCTATTTCCTACTGCTCCTTTTTGTTTCTTTCCAAGTTCACGCTATTTCCTTTTGCGCCTGGAACATTGCCAATTTCGGACAATCAAAATCGGAGACAGAAATTCAAATCATGGTGCAAACCATCAAAAATTTCGACATCGTAGGCATTGAAGAAGTCGTGGCCGGCCCCGGTGGATCGCAAGCGGTAGCTCGTTTGGTTGATGCACTAAACCGCAGCGGCGCCAAATGGGATTACCGCATCAGCAATCCTACCTCACAAACCATTGGCTCGCACAAACAAGAAAAGTATGCCTTCCTCTGGAAAACAGCTAAAGTAAAAATGATAGGGCGACCACAACTCGAACCCCAATACCAAAGCCTCATCGAACGCGAACCGTATATGGGCGTATTTCAAGCAGGCAACAAAACCTTCCGCGTATTTTTATTTCATGCCATCACCAAATCGCAACAGCCTGAAACCGAAATAAAATACTTTAAATTTTTTCCTGAACTATACCCCGATTATCCTATCCTGTTTGCCGCCGATTTCAATTGCCCCGAAAGCCATAGTGTGTTCAATCCATTAAAGAAACAAGGCTATATACCCGCCCTAATAAATCAAAAAACCTCCTTGAAAATGACCTGCATCAACGGCAATTGCTTGGCCTCCGAATTCGATAATATTTTTTACAAACCCACTGAGTTCAAGGTTATCAAAAAAGGAATTGTTCCCTTTTACGAAAACACCCCCAGTTTCGACATTGCCCGTAATGTATCGGACCATGTGCCTGTCTTTATTGAATTTGAGTAAGCCACGCATTTGCCAATTGTTTCTTAAAATAATACCTACACTGTAAAAACAAAAAGCAGACGTATTCCTTCGTTGAACATTTATATATAGTAATTTAGTTATGCCCCCATTAAAAACAATCCTACGCCATAAGGCCACTAAACTAGTTTTAGCCATTATAACCACAGTTACCCTTTACTACGGATATACCTACCGATATAGCCTCTGGCAATTCAGCGGTCTTAACCGCGTACCCAAAATATTTCACACTCACCCCGAAAAGTACTGTAAAGGATGTCCTGGTTTATTCCCCGATAATGTAGCCACCCAAGCGAGGGCCTATACTTCGTCCGGTGAGGGCATTCCACCTCAAGCCACTCTTTCCGGATTAAAAAAATTACAAAAACAAGGTAAACTTAAAAAGATATCCGGTTCACGTAATTATTACATCGCGCCACTAACACACTCCTATGCATTGCTTCGCCCTAAAGCCATCGCGTTTATTGAGCATTTAGGAAACGAATACCGAAGCGATTGTAAAAATGCCGGTATTGGATTTATACCGTTTTGTATTTCGAGTTTAACGCGAACAGAAAAATCTGTTAAGGAATTGAGAGAAACAAACGAAAACGGAATTCTAAACAGCGGCCACTTACGAGGCAAAACCTTCGATATAAAATACACTGCCTTCGGACAAAACGAAAAAGCCTTGGCTGTATTTGTAAAAACACTAAGCCGCATGCGACAACAAAACCGTTGTTACATTAAATACGAAAAGAATGGTTGCTTGCATATTACTGTGCGGTAAGATGTAATATTGTTATTTAAGCCAAACAAAATCGTTCGAAATACTGTCGATTATTTTTTTAGGAACGGATAATTCGTTAGCTGCTTTCTTCCAATACGCTATGCCTGAATGAACCTCGTCTATTATTTTGTGATAGTTTCTTACCGTATACGATTTAGCCAAATATTTCACATCCTCTAACTGTATGTTGTTTCGTTTATTATTGATGGATAACGCCCGCGATGTTTTCTTAAAATTGAGCAGTGGATTCAGCGAATACGTTATATCATACGCCGGCGAAATAGTCCAGCTATCATTGGTGGGGTCATAAATAAAGCTATGGTTTTTCAGGTGGTCATCGTTGTTTGCCATAACAATATTAAATACCATTCTCCGAAACAACTCTTCTCGATTGGTATGTGGCAACTTCAAAAACAGGGATAATTCAAATAAATTCTCATAGCTCGATTGCGTTGAATCATTAAAATCCCACCCACTTATTCCTGAGGCAGTTAATACGTGAATTTTATCCCCGTTTATCCGATCAAATCGTTTTGTTGCAAAATGCCCGCCCTCAATTATATTGGAAGGCATCATAGTGATACCGCAATGTATGGCTGTTTGATAATAGGCGTACTCAATAAGTTCACGTTTAAAATCGAATTCCTCATTCAAATTCAACTTTACCAAATAATATTCATAGGTATTTGAATATTCAATATCACCGGGAATAATTTGTCCGCTTTTTTTATTTTCAGCTATTAAAATTTTGGGGCGAACACCGCCTGCCGATGTGCCCATTTTAAAAATATTCAGTAAGGCTTCATGATTTAATTTATCTTCGACTGTTTTATTTTTTAAAGCCAATACGTCTTTAAGTACAGCAACAATTTCCTCAATCTGTATAGTCGACGAGGGTGGTATATCTTTTTTAGGTTTGTATTCGAAAGCCCCCATTCCCCGATTAGCCACATAGGCCAGTTGTTCAATTACCGATATCTTTTCAAATTGTTTATTATTTCTTTCCAGCCACGTTTTAAAAACAATATTCCCAAAAATATCGGGCAGGGAATCAGCAAATACCGAAGGCAAACCCTTAAATGAATTATTATAGTCGTTAAAAACTTGTACTTCGCTTATTCGTTTTATGATGCCTGTATCAGGTATCATATGTTGATACTTGTTGCTTGCCAAATAATTTGGATTATACTGAAAATACGAAACACGTTTATGTTCATCCCAACCCAAGGATCCTATTTCATTATCGAAACACCATACTTGTATCAGTTCGTTTTTTGCCATATCAGTAGATAGATTTTATAGTATGAACTTGATCGATTTTTTGCGTCACAAAATGATGCCACGATGCCATTTCATTAAAATATTCCAATACCAGTAAGTAGGTTTCAATGGTGAAATTGTTGCCGCGCTCAATATTTTGAATTGTGATTCTCGATAAATTCAATTCCTTGGCCAATTCTTCCTGAGTTATTTTTTTTTGTGTCCTCAGTTTTTTAACCAATTGTCCCATGTTTTGTTTTACATCACTTACCCGTAGCGTTGAAAATGTCATATTTGCATATTATAACATACAAATTTAATTAATAAAACCAATTTGTATGTTATAATTTGCATTTTATAGCTAAATTCTAACCTATTTTAGCTAAAACATTAAACCCAATAGATGCCTGTTTTCCCTTTTGCTCAAACGTTGTTTCGTGCTGGTTATAAATAGCCGTTAAGGTCATGGGTTCTTTAATGAGGGTATTAAAGCCGAGTTTGTTCGATAATTGTTGCGCTTTTTGAACCGCCAATTCCTTGAATTCATATTGGGCAATCAAGCGCCCCTTGCGCATCAAAGCGCTATCGATTTTCGAAATATCGGTATTGAACGAGCAAATAATTTGCACATTCAAGCAATCGGCCAATAGGCCATCGGAAATATTCAATAGGGCCGCCACCGGCGAATGATCGTCGTGTGCTCGATCAATTACAATATTCTCGGCATCTTCTACCACTAAAATAGAGTTCGGATTATCAATAAGAATTGAAATCAAACCCGGACCGGTTATGCCTGCGGCTAAATCGGGTGGCAAAAAAATCACTTCTTTTTTAATTTTCGTAATCAGGTAACGTATGTACGATGTTTTGCCGGTGCCCGGTTTCCCATGCAGCAATACAAGTCCCTTGTCGTTCTTTCGGCTCAAGCGATGTACAATCGTTTCATGAACCGCTTTAAAATCGTCGTTGTAATTATCGTTCAAACTTAATTTAGGTTTGATAATTTCAAAGGTTTTTGTTTCAATCCCCATAACCCCATTCACCAACAACGAAATTTCAGGTTTTTGATGTTTCTTTTTGTTTTTAAAGGCTTGCAATCCGGCAATAATTTCATCGACGCTTGTAATCGGTGTTTTACGAAACAGCAATCTAACCATCCAACGATTGGTATCAAAATACACGATTAAATCGTCGTAAATAAAAAAGAAAACGTCATCGTAGTCTAATTTACCTTCATGCTTGAAATAACGCTTATTGTAATATACATCGTTTATATGGTGTTCGTGCGTTTTTAAAATCCACGCAATGGCTTTACGGCAATCAATATCCATTTCATGAATACAATTAGGAATCGCATTAAAGTGGGCAATAAACAAATTGTATTCATTCAGGTACGACCCGTTTCGTTCGGCAAACACATCGGAAAGCGAAATTTTATGCACTGTTTCAGATAAATTGAAGGAGCGATTATGGTTTAAGTTCGGTAGAAGATTGTTCGTAGACATAGTTTATTTTTTTAAAGGGGTTAAAATTAGTAAGAGACTCAGCCATTTTATGGCATAGTAGTTGACCTACTACACCATCAGCACGCCGAGTTGCCGTGAATAAAAGAGCTTTTTTACTAACGTTAACCGCCGGGTTAACATTAATAAAATAAAAAACGGGCACAAATCGCTCTCGCTTTTTGTACCCGCTCTTTTTTCTGCGGTGAGGGGGGGATTCGAACCCCCGGTACGGTTTGACCCGTACGACGGTTTAGCAAACCGTTGATTTCAGCCACTCATCCACCTCACCGGCGTTTAAGGATTGCGAAAATAGGGTTTTTTTCTAAAACGACAATAATTCAACCTCAAAAATCAAGGTTGAATTTGGTTCTATCAAGGCACCGGCCTGTTGCTCGCCGTAGGCAAGGTGTGGCGGTAGAAATAAAACCCACTTACTTCCTGCGGTCATCAACTGCAAGGCTTCGGTCCAACCGCTAATAACACGGTTTAAGGGGAAACTAGCCGGTTGCCCGCGGCGTACCGAACTGTCAAACACCCGGCCATCCAATAATTTGCCTTCATAATGGCAGGTTACGGTATCGGTGGCTTTGGGTTTTGGCCCTTCAGGCCCTTCGGTTATAACGGCATATTGCAAGCCGCTAGGCAGGCATACTATACCGGTTTTCTTGGCATTTTCTTCTAAAAATGCTTTTCCTTTTTCTAAGTTGGCTTGCAGTTTTTCCTGCTTGGCGCCATTTAAGCGATCGAATAAACTCATAGTGGTGCAAAGATAATTCAAGACAGCACATGTTCAATTATGTGTGTAATAAACGTTTAAATCGACTAATTTTGCTCTTTACGATGCACAGCGATTTAATTCAACATACAAGCGATTACCTTTATCCTATGCCAGTAATCAGTATGTTTTACGGACTCATAATCTCTATGTATTATTTGGATACCAAACAACATCATGTTCCCCATATCCATGTTCGTTATCAAGGTGTAGAAGCCGTTTATTCTATTCAAGACGGTAATGTTTTGGAGGGTGAATTGCCCATCAACAAACATAAATTAGTAATAGCTTGGATTGTACTTCATCAAGAAGAATTATTAGCCGATTGGGAACTTGCCATATCCGGCCAAAAAATTTATGCCATCAATCCATTACGATAAACCATGAACCCTAAAGTAAAACATATTAAATCGTTTGATAATTTCACCATGGAAATTGAATTCCTCAATGGAGAAATTAAATGTTTTGATTTTAAGCCTTATCTAAAATTTCCTATTTACACCCCGCTTCAAAATAGTGTTTTTTTTAAACAAGCGCATATAAAACACGGCATTGTAGTTTGGAACGATGAAATTGATTTCTGTCCCGATAGACTATATATAGAATCCAAAACAATAGAAAAAAAGTAATAGCAAAAATTTACATTTCTCATCCAAATTAATAGCATTTACGAATCGTGGTTGTGCGAATATCAATGCCGAAGGCATGATATACGAAACCGCTATAACCCCTCCATTTTATGTCCCCCACGAAAAATTTTACCGCTCAATACCAGTCCAATAAAATGATTTAAATCGGGTGAAATACGAATTAAATACACCGGCACCATAAACCCAATAACCGACAAACAGCCTTTAAAGCCAATATTCAACAAGGCATTAATAAATCGATGATGCTCGATAAACTGTATAAAGGGAACCCAATGCAGTACTGCAATTACACCAATACAAATCAAACTCAAGGTGATATAATGTTGGCTAAAACAATGAAATTTGAAATGTTTGTAGATAAACACCGATTTTAAGACATTAAATACAATTAATGAAAGACTCACCGCCATCGCGGCGCCATTCATACCAAAATGCGGAATCAAGGCCATATCGAGTCCGACGGTCATCAACATCATCAATACCGACAAATAAATAATCACTTTATAATGGTTTGAATAATTCAGAATTTCGGAATTCAACCCGAAGGCCATATCCATTAAACGACCGAAGCCTATGATGTACAACACATATTTGGCTTGGGCATACTGTGGTGGCAACAAGGCCAAAAAGCCATCGGCACAAACCACCAAACCGGCAAACAAAAAGGTGCCAATTAAAAACAAATTCAATCCGATGCTGCGGTTCAAATCGCGCACTTTGGCTATATCTTTTTCTACCAAGGCTTCACGCAATATAGGAATGGAAATAAGCGAAATGGCCCGATACGGCACTTGAATCATCTGTCCGAGCACCAAAGGCCGCATATAAATACCCAAAGCCCCCAAGCCCAAATACGCCGGCAAAATAATACCGTCAATAAAATTGCTTAAATTGGAGGCTACTAACACCAACAACATACTGCCGGCATATTGCCACGTTTCATTGCGTTCGTGGGTAGTAGACCAATACACGGCACTTTTACCGAGTTTAAATTGCAAAATTTTCTTGGCATAAACCCACAACACCAAAGCACAAATCGCGTACACCAATACTAAACCGTATAACAACTGGCTTTCATTGAGCCAATGATAAGCAAAGGCATAAAGCAACAAAATGAGCAACAAACGTTGTAGCAATTCCCGAACAAACGCCGGAACAGCCACCCTGAGTTTCACCGTAGAAAAAAGTTCTAAATACTGATTATACGCAAATATGGCCGTGAGTGGAATTATTAAATACCAAAAGGGCACAAACAAGGGCGAACGGTGTTGATATTGTTCTAACAACGGTGCTCGAAATACATATAAAAGCAATGAAAAAACAAGCAAGGCCGCACTGATGCTGAGCACGGAAAAACGATGATACCGATGAAGCGTTTCTTCTTCTTTCCACGAGCTGTAATAACGCAACAAGCCATACGCCAACCCCAAACCGGGGATGGCGGCCAACACCAAACTTAAGTATTGAAACAAACCAATGAGGCCTAAATACTCTTCGTGAATAAGGTGAGGAAAAATGAAATTAAAAAACACGACCCCCAATAAAACGCCCAGATAATTCACCAGACTCGTTTTAAGGCTTTGGCGTTTTATGATTCCCATGCACAGATTTTGGGCTAAGGTACTACGCTTTACAGAGTTTCATATGCAAGGTGTTTAAATAATTTAATGGGCTTATACAAGGTATATGAACAATAAGCATTTAACGATTTTTCATTTACTTTGTAAAAGATGACAATCACTGAATCGAACATAAAGGGGGTGTATACCCTTACGCCAAATGTGCTTGCGGATCAACGCGGTTCGTTTTTTCGTGCCTATTGTCATAATACGCTTAAAGCCATTATGCCGGGACCGATTGTTCAAATCAATCAGTCGTTCAACACACAACGCGGTACATTTCGAGGCTTTCATATGCAATTACCCCCCTATGGAGAACACAAATTAATACGGGCCACACAAGGGCGTGTTTGGGATATGGCCCTTGATTTACGCGAAGGCAGTCCCACTTTTTTACAGGTTTTTGGTGTTGAATTAAGTGCCGAAACCAATACAATGATGTTGATACCACCCGGGTGCGCGCACGGGTTTATTACCTTGAGCGACCAAGCGGCATTAAACTATTTACACACCCACGAATATGTGCCCGGCAGTGAGTTTTGTGTATCGGTGTTTGATTCGAAATTAAATTTATCTTTGCCCATCCCAATATCGGTTATATCGGAAAAAGACCGGCAATATTCGCCTTTAGCTTCCGATTTTAAAGGAATTACACTATGAATTGCAGATTTTGTAAACATACCCTGAAGTACGTGTTCATCGACATGTTGAATTCGCCGGCCTCAAACTCGTATTTGAGTGTTGAACAACTGAATGAACCTGAAATGTATTACCCCTTGAAGGTTTATGTTTGCGATCATTGCTTTTTGGTACAAATAGACGAGTATAAAAAATCAACAGCCATATTCGATAATAACTACGCTTATTTCTCCTCGTATTCGAGCAGTTGGTTGAACCATTGTAAGCAATATACCCAAAGCGCCATTGCGCGTTTTAATATCAACGAAAATTCTCGGGTGGTTGAATTGGCCAGTAACGATGGTTATTTACTACAATACTTTTTAGAAAAGAATATACCGGTTTTAGGTATTGAACCAACCCAAAACACCGCGGCCGTTGCCCAAGAAAAAGGCATCAATACCTTGGTTGATTTTTTTAGTGCGTCCTTGGCCACCCATTTGTCTATTTCGGGCATACAAGCCGATTTGTTGATTGGGAATAATGTATTGGCGCATGTACCGAACATCATTGATTTTGTGCATGGCATGAAAATCTTGCTCAAACCGCAAGGGGTAATTACCATGGAATTTCCGCATTTAATTCAATTGGTCGACCACACCTTGTTCGATACCATTTATCACGAACACTATTCGTACTTGTCGTTATTTACGGTGCGTCAAATATTCAATAAAATTGGTTTAGAGATATTCGATGTACAAGAATTACCGACCCATGGCGGTTCGTTGCGTATTTATGCCAAACATATGAACGACGAAAGCAAACCCGTAAGCGAAAATGTGTCCCATTTGCTTGAACAAGAAATGAGCAAGGGAGTGAATCAATTGGCGTATTATCAACATTTTACTGAACGGGTTGAAACCATTAAACTCAATTTACTTGAATTTTTAGTTCGTTGCAAAAAAGAAGGAAAACGAGTAGCTGCTTATGGTGCCGCGGCTAAAGGCAATACCTTATTGAATTATTGCGGTGTAAAAAGCGATTTGATTGATTTTGTGGTAGATGCCAATCCGGCCAAACAAAGCAAATATATGCCGGCTAGCCACATCCCCATATACAACGAAGAGGCGTTAAAAACGCAAAAACCCGATTATGTATTGATTCTGCCTTGGAATTTAAAAGATGAAATTGTACAGCAATTGGATTATATCCGTGGTTGGGGGGCTCAATTCGTAATTCCCATTCCTGAATTGATTGTAATTTAATGGCATGAAGGTTCTTGTTACAGGCGCTTCAGGTTTTTTGGGTAATCACATCATAACAACCTTATTAAAGCATAAAATTGATGTGATTGCTACCTGCACGCACGAACAAGGTATTACCCATAAACTATGGCGACATTCAGTTGAATTCTTTCCTTATACGCTTTCCGATACTGAAGCCATTTCAACTAATTTATTCAACTATTTCGGAAAACCCGATGCCTTGATTCATTTAGCGTGGAAGGGACTTCCCAACTACACTAACACGGCCCATATTGAAGACAATTTTCTTCAGCATTATTATTTTTTAAAGAACCTGATTGAAAACGGACTCAGCAACCTGACCATTGCCGGCACTTGTTTAGAGTATGGTATGCAGGAAGGCGAATTAGTTGAAACTATGCTCTATCGGTCGGAAAATCCGTATGCCTTATGTAAAAATATGTTGCGGGAATCGCTTCAATTTTTACAAACCGAATCGGACTTTAGTTTAAAATGGGTGCGATTGTTTTATATGTATGGCGAAGGGCAATCGTCAAAATCGATCATTCCTCAATTGGAAAAAGCGCTAATGGAGGGCAAAACATCATTTCCTATGAGTCCGGGCAACCAACAACGCGACTATTTGAGCGTTCAAGCCGTTTCGGAAAATATGCTTAATATTGCCTTGCAAAAGGAAGTTACCGGTATTATTAATTGCTGCAGTGGCCAACCGGTTTCGGTGAAACAGTTCATTGAAACCTATTTGGAAACCACACAACGCCAAATCAAGCTAGAAACCGGTGTTTATCCTTACGCCACTTACGAACCCATGCACTTTTGGGGGAGTACCGAAAAATTAAATCAAATTACACCTTATGAATCCCATTGACGATTTTAAACAAGAATGTAACGAACGGATTGCTTCGTATGAACATAATGCTGCGCTGAAACAAGCGGCCAATGAGTTCAATATTGTTTCAAATCGCGAAAAATACTCGTATAATTTTTCTTGGATGGGTCGCCCTATTATTCAATACCCCCAAGATATGATTGCGATGCAAGAAATTCTTTGGGATATCAAACCCGATTTAATTATTGAAACAGGCGTAGCCCACGGTGGTTCGTTGATTTATTATGCTTCCTTGATGGAGTTGATGGGCAAAGGGCATATTGTAGGTATTGATATTGATATCCGTAAACATAATCGCGACGCCATTGAGTCGCACCCTATGTTTAAACGAATTTCCTTATTGGAAGGCTCGTCGGTAAGCGACGACATTGTGAACCAGGCAAAATCGTTTATCAAACCCGGTATGACGGTGTTGGTGAGTTTAGACAGCAATCATACCCACGAGCACGTATTGCACGAATTGGAATTGTATGCCCCAATGGTTACCGTAGGTTCTTATTGTGTGGTGTTCGATACCATTGTGGAAGATATGCCCAAAGCGATGTACGACCGCCCTTGGGATGTAGGCAACAACCCGAAAACAGCCGTGTTTGAGTATTTAAAAACACATCCTGAATTCGAAATCAATAAAGCCATCGATAATAAATTGTTGATTAGCGTAGCCCCGGATGGCTACTTAAAGCGCATTCGATAAACTATGTTGCTTCCGTTGGTTTCCGTTGGTATTCCGACCTATAATCGGCCGGAGGGTTTGAAAGAAACCTTAAACCGTTTGAAACAACAAACGTATAGCCAAATAGAAATTATTATTTCAGACAATTGTTCGCCCGATGAACGGGTTCAAACCATTGGTTTAGAAGCAGCCAAACACGATTCACGTATTCGTTTTTATCGACAGAAAGAGAATATAGAAGCCGAACCCAATTTTAATTTTGTTTTCAACCAAGCCCGTGGAAAATACTTTATGTGGATGTCGGATGACGATGCATTTGAGGCCAACTATATTGAAACCTTGGTTGACTTTTTAGAAAAAAATCCAAGCTATGTGCACGCGGTGGGTATAGCGCATTATGAAAAAAATGGACAAATTCTATTGAGTGAAAAAGGAGATTCCATTGAACAAAATACCCCGCAGGCCCGTTTATTGCAATACATTGCTCAAGTAAGAAAAAACGGCTTGTTTTATGGATTGTTTCGAAAAGACATTCCTATTCGTGAACCATTCAAGAATCAGGTGGGGACCGATTGGTGTTTGATTGCGCAATTCGCGTGGCTGGGTAAAATAAAACGGTTGGAAACCACATCATATCAACGTTCCTTAGATGGTGGCAGTGCCACCCGTTCGCGTATGACATCGCGTTGGAAAATGACCGGTATAAAACGCTCGTTTTTCGAATCCTATGTTGCGTATAAAGTCTGCACAGGCATTTTTGTAGACGAATTAGCGTGCGAAGGCAACTTATTTTTAAAAGCCTATATTTTTATTTGGTTGCATTTCAAATTTATTTGGAACAGTATAAGAAAGCGTTTCGATAAAAACTATGTTTAGTCTATCGTTCAACGTAATATGATTTTACTGAACTGTTCAAGTTATTTTAGCCCATCTTGTTTTACTATCGCAAAAGGTTGCTTCGGTAAATAAATAGAAGTATATTTGTTATAACTATATTATTTTCATTGCCATTATTTTATATTCAATATATTCTATGCGGTTATTTATTTTTTGTTTACTCTGCAGTGTTAGTTTAAAGGCACAGGTTAATTTAAACCAGGGTTTAATGCTCTATTTGCCTTTTAACGGAAATATGCTCGATGCGAGTGGCAACAATGTAACCGTGACCAATTTAGGCTGCACGCTAACCACCAATCAATTCGGCAATGCAAATAGCGCGTGTTATTTCAACGGTTCCTCCCGCTTACAAATTAATAGTCAACAGATACCCCTCAGCAATTCAGTGAGTTTGTGTGTACGTATTAAACCTATATCGTTTTATAATGGGGTTTGTTACAACAACAATATTATAGACTGTGGTAATGGCGGGTACAATAGCGGGAGTTACTCGTTGATTTATACCCCTACCTTAAATCAAAATCCGGCAAACTATTGTGTAACCCCAGACACTGCGCACGAGAATTATCGAATTAATATCAACAACTCGGCGTTCAATTCATTGAGCGCCATAACACCAGTGAATGCTGTTCCCTATATACAAACCAATCAATGGGATTGTGTTATTGGCATTTTTGATGGCACTACCTCAACGGCCTCTATTTATGTAAACGGACAATTTAGATATTCGTATAGTTTTCCTGCCGGTATTGGTCCAGCCAATGCGTCTACTTTATTTATTGGCGGCACCAATAACCCAACATACCCTTATAATGTTCACGGCGTTATGGATGAAATTCGAATTTATAATCGTGCGTTGACCATTCAAGAAATTGATACCTTATGTAACAGTTGTTCCTTGAGTTTGAATGCACCACCGGTACCACCCTTATGTGCCGGACAATCTACCCCGCTTTCTGTAAGTGGTGCAACAACGTATACTTGGGTGCCGAGTACAGGCTTATCGAATCCGAACATTCCCAACCCGGTTGCTAGTCCGAATGTTACAACAACATATACCATTACAGGTGGCGCTCCAAACGCTTGCACGGCTACTACCACCCTCACGGTGGTGGTGAATCCCTCGCCAATTGTTACTGTATCGCCTAGCAATCCAAGTATTTGTTTTGGACAATCCTTGCCTTTACAAGCAACGGGCGCTGTGTACTATTCGTGGTCGCCAAGCACCGGATTATCGAATGTCAATATTGCTAATCCAGTGGCTAGTCCGAGCGCTACAACCACCTATACCGTAACGGGCACCACGGCCAATGGCTGTTCTGCAAGCACCACGGTAACTATCAATGTGGGAGGGTCGTTGAATATAATTACCAATCCAAGTAATTTTAATCTGTGCCTTGGGCAATCGACTAACTTAAGTTGCAATAGCAGTGCCACGAGTTATTCGTGGCAACCCGTTACAGGTCTTTCGAATTCCACCATACCGAACCCAATGGCTAATCCGGCCACATCCACTACTTATACCGTAACCGGATCGAATGCGCAAGGTTGTACAGGCACGGCTACGGTAAACATCAACGTATGGCCCTTGCCGAACATCGATGTGAATCCGAAAATTACCAATATGTGCGAAGGCGATACGGTGATATTGCAATTTACCGGTGGCTTGAGTTATACGTTTTCTCCGAATCAGTATATAATACCGGCTGGGGGAAATGCAGCCTATGTTTTCCCTGTGCAAAGCGATATTTATACCATTACCGGGTATGATATTCACAATTGCAGTAATAGCGCTAGTGCCGTAATTAATCTGTACCCAAAACCCACTATAAGTATTCAAAGTGTAGGCAATGAAATTTGCGTTGGCGATTCATTATTACTAACAGCTACCGGAGGAATGAATTATACGTGGGAACCACCGCTGTCTGTTTTTCCGAGTAATGGGAATCCGGTATATGTGTTTCCAACACAAGTAACCACCTATTCAGTAACCGGCACTAATGCCAATGGATGTGAGAATACAAGCACCTTCTCTGTGGAGATTAGTTCACAATCCGATTTCAAGGTGATAAAAAACAGGGATATTGAATGTGGATTTAATCAGGCACAATTGTTTGCGTCGGGGGCTGATACCTATTCGTGGTGGCCTACACAAGGTTTAAGTAATTCGAACAGTGCTACGCCCATTGTGCAGATTGATGAAACCACTACGTTTTATGTAACCGGAACAAAGGGGCCTTGTGTGTTCACCGATTCCATTACGGTGTTTGTTTACAAGAACAATGAAACAGATGTATTTATACCGAATGCGTTTTCGCCCAATGGCGATGGCGTGAACGATTGTGTGAAGCCAAAACACCAAGCGAATTTTATTCGATATTATTTTACAGTGTACAATCGTTTCGGTAACAAAGTATTTTCATCGTACAATCCCAATGATTGTTGGAATGGACAGTATAAAAACAAAGATGCCGATGTGGGCAATTATTTTTACTTTTTGAAATGTGAAACCAAGTGTGGCGAAATTTTCAAGAAGGGCGATATTATGTTGATGCGATAGTAATAGGGAGCGGGAAACGGAGCGAGAGCGAGGGAAATAATAATTCCACCAATCTTATAATTCTTTAATCTTATCATCGTGTTCGTCGTTCGAGATGCCGGCTGGGGCCGAACAAATTAAAAAACAATATTATTATGAAAAAGAAAACACCTAAACTAACTCGGTTTGAAGACCATTTAGATGCTCAATATGGAAAACGCGGAACCTCGAAACGCGACGCCTATGAACAAGGGTTTGAAACTTTTCTATTGGGGGCTATGTTGCATGATATGCGTATTCAACAAGGACTTACACAAGAGCAGTTGGCTGAAAAATGTGGCACCAACAAAACCTATATTTCTCGAATTGAGAATCATGCTGAAGATATTCGATTATCGACCTTATTGCGGATTGTTCAAGACGGTTTGGGGGGACGATTGATGTGGTCGGTTCAATTTTAAGAAGTGCTTGTTTGAACGTTGATGGCTGATTATTGTTCGAATGAACAGCACATTCGGTACAGCGGCGATGAGGAAAGCGATGGTGCTTCAGTGTGCGACGCAATTGCGCTGAGAAAAGTTCCGAACGCTGACCCCAAAAAAAATTACGCTTTCTTTTCCTTGAACACGAATTTGATGACCGCCCAATCGGTTTTGGCTTCTACTTCGCTGCATTGTCCGTTTACGTAGGTGTATTTGGCGGTGTTGCCGTCGGGCAGGGTGAGTTGGTATTTGTGAATGCCGATGGATTTGACCGCCACCATGCGTTGGAATTTTTCGGAGTAGACTTCGGTTAAATTGAAGGGTTCTTCGAAGTAGAGTGAGACGGTGGTGAAGCGGATGGTTTGGGCGAAGGCGCCGCTATTTTTTTCGTCTTTGGTGGAGAGGTTGTATTTGCCGTTCTGCCATTGAGTGAGGTTGTTTACACGCACGTTGCCATTGAGGGTGCGGTAAATGGTGGCGGTGTGAAGCATGTTGTTTCGGAACACGGCATACATTTTATCGATGACTTCGATGGTGAAGAGCATGCTGACGCGCACGGTGGATTCGGAGCGAATAACCACATCGTTGTTGGCCCCGGTGGCGCGGCCAATTTGAAAGTAGCCTACTTTTTTATTGTCTTTCACTACGTCGTAGTGCAAGGTTTCGGCCATACAAATGTTGTACCAAAACAAAGCAATTAGGACTGCTATTGTTCGTTGGGTTATGCTCATCAAACTCCTCATGCGTATTATAAAGATACGAAAATGTTGTTAGCATAAAAAACTTAGGCCATCAATTGATCAATTTCTTGGTTTACAAATTGACTGAGTTGTTGGATGGTGGCATCGGAAAAATCGAAACGAATACCGGCGGTTGCATACAATTCAGGAAGGGTACGTGTGCCGCCTTTGGCTAGGGCCGCCATGTATTGATTCAGTGTTTCTGTTGGATTGGCCTTGTAGTTGCGCCACAGTTGAAGCGCGCCTAATTGCGCAATGCCGTATTCGATGTAATAAAACGGCACTTCGAAAATGTGCAATTGTTTTTGCCAGAGATTGGCACGGAAGGTATCGAGTTCGCTCCAATCTAATTCCTTACCCGAATATTGTTGGTGGATGTTCATCCACGCATTGCTGCGTTCTTCGGTGGTGTGATTCGGATGGGTGTATAGCCAATGTTGGAAACGATCGACCATGGCAATCCACGGGAAGATGGTTAATACGCGTTCGAGTTCTTCGAGTTTGGCGCGTCGTAAATCGTTGGCATTTTCGTAGAATACCGGCCATGCATCCATGCTGAATAATTCCATGCTCATGCTGGCGAGTTCGGCCATTTCCATGGGGTATTCTTTGAAGGCGTTCAAGGGCAAGGGATGGCACAAGAAGGAATGAAGGGCGTGACCGCCTTCGTGCATCATGGTTACTACATCGTCGGCGGTGCCGGCGGCGTTCATGAAAATAAAGGGGGCGCCGGTTACGGCTAAAGGACAATTATAGCCACCGGGGGCTTTGCCTGGACGGCTATTCAAATCGAAGCGGTTCATGGCCTGCATGGTTTCGAGGCATTCCGAGAAGTACGGATTTAATTGGGCGAAGGCTTGGATGGATTTTTGAAGGAGGTCGTTACCATCGTTGAAGGGCGATAGCGGTTGTTGTCCAGTTGGTTCCGCATCCACATCATAGGGCTTTAGCGCATCGAGTTGCAATACTTGTTTTTTGTGTGCGTAGATGCGATCGACGAGGGGCACAATGTGGGTACGAATGGCGTCGTGAAAGGCTTCGCAATCGGCTACGGTATAATCGAAACGGCCGAGTTCGCGGAATTTATAATCGCGGTAATTGTCGAAACCGGCGTTGATGGCCACTTGATGGCGTTTTTGCAAGAGGGTATCGAAGAGGGTGTTTAACTCGCTTTGTTTGTTGAGACGGGTTTGATTTACTTTATGGTAAACAGATTCGCGTAGGGTGCGATCGCTTTGCATCAGGAACTTGGCCGCTTGTTGGAGGGTGTAGTTTTTTCCGTCTACCTCGATGCTCATAGCCCCGGTGATGGCGCCGTATTGTTGCGCCAATACATTGAGTTCGGCACTGAGGGGGATATTGGCTTCGCGAAACAAACTGAGTTCGTTGTCCACTTGGCGAAGGAAGATGGCGTACTCCGGATCTTCGCGAAGGGTGGGCAAGGCCGGCGAGGCCATGAGTTTACGGTTGAGTCGATCGTGAATGGGTTTCATGGGCGGCTCGATATTCAAACAAAAGTCGTTGAAGGCTTCTTCAATTTCTTTGTTTTCAGTGTCGCAGGTCATACGAATTTGGCGCCAGCAGGCATCTTCGCTCACAACGGCTTGGAGTTCGCTCCAATCGGTGAGCCATTGGCGTAGGGCGTCGGTGGTATCGATATTGCGTTCTTCCAATTGCGTAAAATAGGGTGCTACGGCATCCCAATGGGTTAATTCGAAGGTGGTGGGTATAAAATGACGCGCAATGGGCGCAAGGGTATTGTTGTTTTGCATAGGGTGCAAAAGTAGGTTAAGCGGGTGGAATGTGTTGCAAAACTCGGCGTGTGGCGGTGGCTATCGGGGTTTCTCGTGTATCTTTGCGCCTTCAAATAAGCCTTTATGTATAGAACGCATACCTGTGGCGAATTACGCCTCGCGCAAGCCCAACAAACCGTGCAATTAGCCGGATGGATTAAAACCATTCGGAAATTTGGCAGTATTACGTTTGCTGATTTGCGCGACCGGTATGGCATTACCCAATTATTTTTTGATGAAGCGCAAACGCCTTTGTTGGAAGCCGCCGGAATTGGTCGCGAATTTGTGATGCAAGTGAGCGGTACGGTGATTGAACGTTCTAACAAGAATCCAAATTTGCCCACAGGCGATATTGAAATTCAGGTGAGTGAATGGAAAGTGTTGAATGCCTCGGCGGTGCCGCCGTTTACCATTGAAGAAGAAACCGATGGTGGGGAAGAGTTGCGGATGAAATATCGTTTTTTAGATTTACGTCGCGAACCCGTGAAACGCAATTTGGAATTGCGTTATCGTGTGAACCGCGCCGCGCGTAATTTTTTGGATACACAAGGGTTTATGGATATTGAAACGCCGATGTTGATTAAATCGACCCCGGAAGGCGCCCGCGATTTTGTGGTGCCGAGTCGGATGCACCCCGGACAGTTTTATGCCTTACCCCAATCGCCACAATTGTTCAAACAATTGTTGATGGTATCGGGTTACGATAGGTACTATCAAATTGTGAAGTGTTTCCGGGATGAGGATTTGCGGGCAGACCGTCAGCCTGAATTCACACAGATTGATTGTGAAATGAGCTTTGTGGAACAAGAAGATATTTTGCAAACCTTCGAAGCGATGACCAAGTTCATTATGAAGGATGTGAAGGGCATTGAACACGAAGGAGCCTTCCCGCGTATGACCTACGATGAAGCGATGGAAAAATACGGGAACGACAAACCGGATATTCGCTTTGGTATGCATTTGCATAATGTAAGCGAGGTAATGAAGAACAAAGGCTTTGCGGTAGCGGATGCCGCGGAAACCTTGTTGGCTATTGCCGTACCGGGTTGCAGTGAATACACGCGGAAACAAACCGATGAATTAACGGATTGGGTGAAGCGTCCGCAAATTGGCATGTCGGGAATGATGTTTATTAAATGCGCGGCAGAAGGTGGATATAAAAGTTCGGTGGATAAATTTTATGATGGCGCAGCCTTGGACGCCATTGCGGGGCATTGCGGGGCACAAGCCGGCGATTTGATTTTGATTTTGGCCGGGGCCGAAGGACGCACGCGCAAAGCCATGAGTGAATTGCGTTTGTTGATGGGTGAGCGTTTGGGTTTTAGAAATCCGAATGTGTTTGCTCCGTTGTGGGTGATTGACTTCCCGTTGTTTGAATACGATGAGGAAGGACAACGCTACAATGCGTGTCACCATCCGTTTACTTCGCCGAAGCCTGAACATTTGGCGTGGATGCACGACCGTTCGAAATATGGCGACATTAAAGCGAATGCCTACGATTTGGTATTGAATGGTACGGAGATTGGCGGTGGTTCGATTCGTATTTTTAATCGAGATATCCAGGAGTTGATGTTTGATGCCTTAGGGTTTACGAAAGAGGAAGCGGATGAGAAATTTGGCTTCTTATTATCGGCGTTTGATTATGGTACACCGCCGCATGGTGGCTTGGCCTTAGGGTTCGATAGGTTATGTGCGTTGTTGGGAGGTAGTGAGTCGATACGGGATTTTATTGCTTTTCCGAAAAATAATGCGGGTAGGGATATGATGTTGGATGCGCCCGGACCGATAGATGCGAAACAGAAAAAAGAATTAGGATTATAATATGGAACTACCACAATTTTTATTGGGAGACAATACGGATTTTCCGGAGGAGATATTTATAATACATACGGGGATGCCGCGATGTATTATTAATTTGAGGAACGATGATATTGAGTTGCTGGAAGAGGCAGATGAGTTGAGTGAGGCAGAGTTGAGGAATGAGTTGGAACGAGTGGCGATAGAGGCGAGCTTGTTTTATGATAGGGAGATGGAGCGGTATGAGGAGTCGTAGGGGGGAAAGCAGGAACAGAAACAGTGTGAGGGAACGAGTTTGTAGGGGCGAATTGCATTCGCCGACAAGAGAGGATTTTTTTATCGCAGAGGGAGAGAGGGGGTTTCACAGAGGATGAGGGATGTAGGGGCGAATTGCATTCGCCGACAAGAGAGGATTTTTTTATCGCAGAGGGAGAGAGGGGTTTTCACAGAGGAATGATAATTTTCAGGGACAGAAACAGAGCCGGGAACAGGACCGTAGGGGCGCGCCCTTGTGGCCGCCCATTTAATAAAAGAGGAATGAAAATGGGGCGAATGGCATTCGCCTGATTATCACAGAGGAAGGGAGGGGGTTTTCACAGAGGAATGATAATTTTCAGGGACAGAAACAGTGTCAGGGAACAGGACCGTAGGGGCGCGCCCTTGTGGCCGCCCGTTTAATAAGAGAGGTATGAAGGGGGGGCGAATGGCATTCGCCTGATTATCACAGAGGAAGGGAGGGGTTTTCACAGAGGAATGATAATTTTCAGGGACAGAAACAGTGTGAGGGAACAGAATTATTGGGACGCGCCCTTTGTGGACGCAATAGCACGATGATAAGATTAAAGGATTATAAGAATGGAGAAATTATGATTTAAAGATTAAATGATGGACTATGATGTTGCTAGTGGCTGTTCTATATGTTCTGCTTTGCCGGCATGTCGAACGAGAAGTCAAATCCGATTTGTGAACGGAATATATACATGCTGTAAATTAATTTCCTAAACTAATTTATTTCCTTCGTGCCCACGCTATAAAAGGCTTTTCGACCCAACGATAAACTAGCAGCGATAAAATGGCAGTTAATACTAAGTATAAAGCTAAGAGGGTAAAATATTGCAATTGAAATGAACCAAAATGAACACGCCAGGCATCCCAGTGATTCATAATATAGACCACGACCACCCAGTGACATAAATACAGACTGTAGGATATATGTCCAAGGGCCACTAAAGGCTTAATTGATAACATACGTTGGGCGTTGGGACTACGAATGATGAAATACAAAAAAGCAAAGGCGGCCAAGCCGGTGAGGTGAAAGAAATCGATATTTAAGAAGTTTAATGTGTTTTGAAGGGCGTCTGGTAATTTATACAATCGGTCGATATGGCGAATGGAGAAGAGGATGATGAATAAGGAGATTAACCAATAACGATGTTTATACCATCGCGATTGACTCCACGGTTGTTCTTGTAATGTTTGATAATGATAGGCCAAATACAAACCCAAACTAAAATGAAACGAGTACATGCTCAAATGGGCTGGTGCTACTATTAAACTGAGGATAGGAAATACCATAAGCCATTGCCGTTGTTTTTGTACAGCAATAATCAATAAAGGCAATAGTAACGACATAGTCATTTCAACACCGAGGGTCCAACCGGGAATAAAAATTTGATGAACGCCTTTTACTAATAATAATTCGCGCCAGAGGGGTTTGGCCTCGAATAAAAAAAGATTGAAAAATTGTTGCGGTAGTTCGTGGCGGTGAACGTAGAGGTAATTCAATAAAACAGCCACCACAAAACCGGGGAATATGCGGGCTACACGCCGAATGTAATACGAACGAAAATCCCATTGACGTTGGCGTTGAAAATAGGGATAGGCGAGAACGAGTCCGCTGAGCACAAAGAAAAACGACACCGCATCGCTGCCATTGAACAGCATAGCGCCCCAGTGAAACTCTGCGTTATTTTCCCAGCGCCAACCGATGAAATGATAGACGACCACCATCAACGAGGCGATACCGCGAAGGGCGTCGAGGTAATTGAGGCGGGTGGTGGAGGAAGATGGCTGTTCAGGCATTAGAAATAAACTGCTAAAATACATGAAAAAAGAGGACGTTAGTACGGGGAGGGGGAGGGCAAAGACATGCCCTTGCGAATTATCACAGAGGAGTAGAGGGGTTTTCGCAGAGGTAGAGCAAAGGAGATGCCGATGTGCATTATCACAGAGGAGTAGAGGGGTTTTCACAGAGGTAGGGCAAAGGAGATGCCGATGCGAATTATCACAGAGGAAAGGAGGGGTTTTCACAGAGGTAGGGCAAAGGAGATGCCGATGCGAATTATCACAGAGGAAAGGAGGGGTTTTCGCAGAGGCAGGGCAAAGGAGATGCCGATGCGAATTATCACAGAGGAATAGAGGGGTTTTCGCAGAGGTAGGGCAAGGGTGATGCCGATGCGAATTATCACAGAGGAGTAGAGGGGTTTTCACAGAGGTAGGTCAAGGGCATGCCCTTGACCTACGAGTCGTGTAAAACAGAACTAATTATAAAGGCTATTGGATACTATCTTTTATTTTGTTTAAGATACTCCATGGTGGTAGTAATGCTACGCACATATACGGTTCTGTTCTCGCGTAATACAAATTCACTTAAGCCAACATGGGTAGTTGATGTCGGGTTATAATCGTATGTATAGCCCATGCCGGTGAAGGGATACTGATAGAGAATATTGGAACTGGTGTACGATGAGCTTGAAAATTCAGCGAATGGTTGAATATACGGATCGCTCAAACGATAAAGTATTCTATTGGAATTCAACGACGAATCGATGGCAGGTCGGAATAAATCGTTCTCTTTAACCCAAAACTCAACAAACACATCGTTTCCTGAATTGGGTGGTAAGCCAAGGGTTTGGCGTAAGCGCATTTTACAATCAGATTCGGGTTGGGCGTACAATGAATGGGTTGCATTTAATTGCACCATATCTTGTTGAACCGTCATAAACAATGGGTACTTGAAGAAAGTTTCGTTTGAAACAAAATAACGCGTATTGGTTAAGGTATCTGTTTTAAAAAACTTGGTGAATGACGGCGACTTCCAAGCTAACATCAATACATAACGATGTCCGGCAATGTTGGTATCGCGGATAGATTTATTCGATTCACGAACGCTAGTTAATTTATAGGCTTCCGGATAAAAAGCTTGTTTGAAACTGGTGTTTACATAACTGTAATTAATATTGTTGCTTGAATTGGTATTTGAATTTTTAACTGTAGTGGCAGTCTGGGTGCTGGTTTTAGTAGCGTATTGATTGATATGTTTGGCATCGTTCAATCCTTTTTGATAATATAATAGTTGTAACGATTTTTCAATGCTCTCGGCTGTCATGTTGCCTTGATTGTCGATAACTATAAAATCGTTGTCGACTAAATTTTTAAAATCCGTATCGGTAAACATAGAAAAATCGAAATTATTTTCAACGATATCGCACAGTTGTTTCGATTCGGGTGTTAATTGATAAGGTGTTGTAACGTTGAGTTTTTTACTTTTTTCAAGGATGGATAGTGTTTTCGACTTTCGATTAAATTCATCGTGCGGAAGCGCAAAGCCCCACGTATCGAAAATAGCTTGAGGCACCACAATATTCGAATCTTTGGGATCGTTACCAATTATTACTTGTTTTTTAAACGCCACTTGTATGCTTTTAATTGATTTAGCTTCGGCGTTTTTTGGATTCATCATCAAGGAAACGCGTTCACTAGACATGGGTGTAATTAGTAACAGCGGGTTGTTGGCATCGAACAACGATTTGAACGATCGTGCTGAAACGAGTCCATTGATTTTTACTACTACTTGGTTGTCGTTATAAATTTGATTGTAAGGTGCTTGTCCGGCCATGTTGGCTTTACTCGGTGCCTCGAGGTAATAATCGACACCCATTGTTTTAAGTTGCGCTGGCGAAGTACGCGTAATGGTTGATGTTGTTTGAGGTAAAATGCACAGTCGTTGACGTTGTGCAATTAATTGTAAGGATGTAAAAAGCGTTACAACAATAAAAATTAAATTGGTTTTCATCGTTTAAAAGTAGGTAAACATTTGTGAGATAATAATGCCATAATGATGTAGTAAGAATTCGAAGAGATTCAGGGATTGAACATTCTACATGTAAATTATTCAGATTGTATAATAGGCAAGCTTGTTGTAAAGAAATAAATCATATTCTACATGGAAGGGGCAGAACACGATTATAAGATTAAAGAATTATAAGATTGTAGATAAATATCAGTGACAGCAACAGTGAGAGGGAACAACATTATTGGAGCGCGACCTTTATGGCAGTGCGGACATGATGATAGG
>JBIKQE010000086.1:0-8245 GCA_044349815.1 Chitinophagaceae bacterium
TAAACGTAAGTACTTGTACAATACCCTGGGGCAATTAATCCGCACCACCCAAAGCAACGAGATGGATATACGCGGTGTACACCCCGGCGTGTATTATGTAAAGTGTGATGGGGAAACGAGGAAGGTGATTGTGGAGTAAATATGTTCTTTTTAAAAACGTATAGAATATGGTTCTAACTCATGGTATTATTTGTTCATCCAATCCGCAACGTCCCCGAGGCGGGAGTGGATGTGGAGGCGTTTCCACAATAACAGCGATACAGACTCGGTCGGTGAGGACACCGACCGATAGGAAAATAATATTGCCAATGGTATTTATAATTATGAAGTACTATTTTCAACTAAACTAAAATCAATTGGTAGAATTACCGTTATAAATTAATTTATATGAAAGCAAAAATTTCAATAGTCGCTGTGCTTTTTGCGTTTTTTTCAATTTTTTGTAATGCTCAAGAATATAAACAGAGTTGGAACTGGATTACAGGTTATAGTGGAAATAAAATTTCATTTGATGGTGGTAATATTACAACCACAGGGGGTGTTTATTTTCCTCTAAAATATTTTTCAACAGGAAGTTCAAGTATAAGTGATTTAAATGGGAATTTAATTTTAGCCAGTGATGGATATAATATTTATAATGCTTTTGGTAGTTATATTGAAGGTGGAGATACTTTAGTTCCAATTAATTTGTATAATTATTATGATGGGCATACTATATTATCACAATCAAGTATATTTTTACCTATTAATAATAATGATTACTATTTCATTACACCCGCTTTTTCAAACCCACAATTCGCTAACTGCCTGTCAAATAATAATTGCCATTTCGATTTGCTCCTATATAATCTTATAGACATGAATGCAAACGGGGGCTTAGGTAAAGTAACCAAACGCATGGTGCCATTAATGCAAAATGCCAACCTGCGTAAAACCCAAATGATGGCTTGCAGGCATGGCAATGGTAAAGATTGGTGGTTACTCAAAAATGAAGGCGATTATGGTGATGTTCATACTTTCTTATTTACTCAAGATTCGGTGTACGATAAAGGGATACAAGTATTTGCCCAACCCAATTGGGGGCCATGGGATATTCGTGGGCAAAGTACCTTTAATAGCGATGGGAGTATGTTTGCGACTGCTTCTCATTGTAGTAGTTGTGGTCTTATTTTTATAGCAGATTTTGATAGGTGCCATGGTATATTGAATAAACCCAGCGTTATAGAACGCCCTTGGGGAAGTATGTACGATCCGATCGATACGGCTAAGAAAGAACATTTAGTCTCTGGGCTTTGTTTTTCACCTAATGGGCAATTTTTATATGTATCTGGACGAAGAAATATTTATCAGTATGATTTGCAAGATAGTACCTGGTATAAAGTAGTGGGTTTGGATACTAGTTATACTGAGTTTCAGGATTACGAGACTTTATATAATGCACCTGATGGTAAAATTTATGTGGGTAATTTTGCTGGCCTTAGTAAACAAATGAGCCGTATCGACAACCCCGATGTAAAAGGGGCAGGGTGTAATTTTTGTCCACGGTGTTTGCGTTTAGATAGTTTAGGTGCCAATGCGTATGTGGGCACTCCACCCTGTATGCCTAATTATGGCTTGGGGGCTAAAACCTGTTGGCCACTGAGTCATGATGATGTGTTAGTAGGAGATGATCATTTGGCGGTGTATCCCAATCCTGCAAACAATATCTTGAACTTTAAAAATAAAACGGGTAAACGTAAGTACTTGTACAATACCCTGGGGCAATTAATTCGCACTACCCAAACAAACGAAATGGATGTACGTGGTTTACACCCCGGCGTGTATTATGTGCAGTGTGATGGGGAAACGAGGAAGGTGATTGTAGAGTAAACATGTTCATCGTAAAATGTATAAAATATGGTTCTAACGCATGGTATTGTTTGTTCATCTAATCCGCAGCGTCCCCGAGACGGGAGACGCTGCGGGGACCAAAGGTGATTGTGGAGTAAATATGTTCTTAAAAAAAACATTAACTATGCCTCCAACACATAATATGATTTGTTCATCTAATCCGCAGCGTCCCCGAGGCGGGAGACGCTGCGGGGACCAAAACATAATATTTGTCTTGATGTTAGTAATAGCTTTTAAACACTTTTAGGGTTACTACCTTAGAATTAGTTGTTTTTGGGACTATGGTGACCTGTGGGACAATTTGTAAACATTCAATGGTATAAAAAAACCACCCGAAAGGGTGGTTCTTTTATAAAAATGTACGGGTTGAAATTAGATAATTTCGATTTCAGCACCGGCTTCTTTCAACTTAGCGGCGATATCGTCGGCTTCAGCTTTAGAAACATTTTCTTTTACGTTACCTGGTGCACCGTCTACTAAGTCTTTGGCTTCTTTCAAACCTAAACCTAATAAATCTTTCACGGCTTTAACTACATTGAGTTTACCGGCACCTGCGCTCTTCAACACTACGGTGAAGGCTGTTTTTTCTTCTACAGCCGGACCTGCAGCTGGACCTGCAGCAACTGCTACAGCGGCTGGTTCAATACCGTAATCGGCTTTAAGCACATCGGCTAATTCTTGTACTTCCTTAACGGTTAAGTTTACAAGTTGTTCGGCTAAATTTTTAATGTCTGCCATATACAATGGATTTTGAGTTTTTTAAAATGATGAATATAAAGGGGCTTGGAAGCTGTGTTTGTTACTCGGCGGCGGCGGCTGGTTCTGCAGCGGCTGTTTCTTCCGAACGGTTTTGCAACCCGGAAATAACACGAGATATCGGAGATTTGAGCAAGCCGATAACTTCGCCAATGAGTTCGTTTTTGGTTTTGATGTTTTTCAAGGCCAATAAACTGTCGTTACCCATGAAGATGTCTTCACCAATCAAGGCCGCTTTCAAGAGAGGCTTGTCGGTTTTGAATTCTTCGCGAATCGAGCTGATCAATAACGCGGGTTCTTTAGGGCTTTCGCTGAACATAAGCGCGGTTACGCCATGGAAAGCATCTTTGATACCGTTGTATTTTTCGTCGCCGAGGGCTTCGAGGGCTTTTACGATGAGGGTGTTTTTAGCCACTTTCATTTCAACATTCTTGTCGAAGCAAAGGCGACGTAATTTGCTCACCTGGGCCACCGATAACGATTCGGTGTTGGTAACATAAAAATTATTGTACTGCGAGAATTTCTCTTTCAGTATATCGATGGTTTGTTGTTTCTGTTCCGTAGTCATGATGTTCTCTTTTTAGAGGGGTTCATTAATTAGTAGCCGATTTAGTATCCACCAACACACCCGGACTCATTGAGGTGGCCATGCTGATTCCTTTTAAATAGGTACCTTTTGAAGAAGATGGTTTCAAGCGAACAATTGCGCTGATTAATTCTTGGCAATTTTCTTTGATTTTATTCGGTTCGAACGATACACGACCGATAGACGCGTGAATAATACCGGCTTTATCGACTTTGAAGGCGATTTTACCACCTTTTACTTCCGTTACGGCGGCAGCAACATCGTTGGTTACCGTACCGGTTTTAGGGTTAGGCATTAAGTTACGAGGACCGAGTACTTTACCCAATCGACCGATTTTAGGCATCACCGAAGGGGTAGCGATAATCACATCGATATCGGTCCAACCACCATCAATTTTAGTTACAAATTCATCGAGACCCACGTAGTCGGCACCGGCTTCTTTAGCGGCAGCTTCTTTGTCGGGCGTACATAAAACCAAAACACGCTTGGTTTTACCTGTTCCGTGCGGTAAGGATACGGTACCACGAATAGCCTGATCGGCTTTCTTTGGGTCAACCCCTAAACGTACGTGCACATCCACTGAACTGTCGAACTTAGTGCAATTGATGGCTTTCATCATTGATGCTGCTTCGTCGAGTGAATATATTTTGGCGGAATCCACTTTTGTTTCCGCGAGCTTTCTTTTTTTATTGAGTTTCATGTTGCTTACGATTTAAACGTGAATTAATTTTCCCAAGGGGCTTTACCATCTACTGTTAAACCCATACTACGCGCTGTTCCGGCCACCATACTCATGGCGCTGTTGAGCGTGAAACAGTTTAAATCGGGCATTTTGTCTTTTGCAATTTCTTCCACTTGGGCCCACGTTACCTTACCCACTTTACTGCGGTTAGGTTCTTTAGAACCGCTTTTGATACCGGCGGCTTCCATTAATTGAACGGGAGCTGGAGGAGTTTTGATAACAAACTCGAAGCTTTTGTCGGCATAAACCGTAATTAATACCGGTAATACTTTACCGGGTTTGTCCTGCGTGCGTGCATTAAACTGCTTGCAGAATTCCATGATGTTAACACCTTTGGAACCGAGGGCAGGACCGATAGGAGGGGCCGGGTTGGCTTGGCCGCCTTTACATTGGAGCTTTACATAGCCCGTGATTTCTTTCGCCATAGCGTTTTTAAATTTTTTGGTTCAAGCGTTCGAAAAATTGTATTCCGAACTCCCAACTGCTCTAAAAGAACTTTTAGGGAGTGCAAAAGTAGGGCTTATTTTTTATTTGATAAAGTTTTTTTTCGGGTTTTCTGTTGAATAGGGCTTCAGACGCTGAGAAAATAGCCGGGATTGAAGCAGAAAGCGTTGCGTGAGGCACGAACGCAACCTTGGCGCGGAAAGCCCGACGGGTGATGAATGACGTTTATTGGCTTGGCTTCAAAAAAAAGACCGGTCGTTGGAGACCGGTCTGATATTGTTTCGAACGCTTTAGCGAACCAAGAGTACGGTGCCTTGTTTTTTAATGCGTTTACCATTGTCGCAGAGGGCGTCTACGATCCACACGTAATTATCGGGTGGGAGTTGGAGGTTGTTTTGTGTTCCGTCCCATTTCTTGTTTTTGTCGACAGTATCGAACACCATTTCGCCCCAACGGTTGTAAATACGGAAGTAATTTACCTTTACTATGTTGTTGTTGAGGATTCCGAAATTGCGGTTATCGGCCAAATCGCTTTGAGGGTTGAAGGCGTTCGGCATATTTACCTCGGTACATTCGGTGCGTACCCAAACGGTATCGGTAGCCACGCACGACGATGAATCGTTGGTTACGGTTAAATAGTAGGCTTGTACATCGCGAGGACGGCATTCGGGGTTGGCGATAAATGTTTTATCTAACCACAAATTGGGTTCCCACAAATACGCGTATTCTTGTCCGGTTGATACACGTGGACCACCTAACACCGTAGGGGCGCCATCGGCTACCCAACGGTCGGGACCGGCATCGGCAATAACGCGACTTACCTTAACCATAACGGAGGTGTCGAGGCGACAACCGCCATTGGCCAAAAATTCGAGGCGGGTATGATAGCGGTAATCTTCTTTCGGGTAAATTCGAATCGATGTTGTATCGAATGGAGGTATCGTATTATATACCGGATTCCATACGTTGGAGTAAAGGCCTTGTCCGTTGGCTACTAACAAAATGGTATCGCCATTACAAATGGTGGTATCGTTGTGAATTTCAACGGGGGGCATGGCAATTACTTCTACCAATTTGCAATCTACTTGCATGGTGGGTAAGCCTTCGTCGCTCACAAAATATACGTTGTATAAACCGGGCGTTGTGTAGCGAATAGGAGGAGGCGTTTGCAAGTTCGACGACGGAATGGTTGAGGCATTACAACTCAGGTACGACAAGCGTGTGAGGCTGTTGCTGGTGTTGTTGGCTGTGAACGAAAATACGTTATCGAACGAGCGAATAAAGCGGGTAAGGTAACGCGGTGCGCTGAAGCCCCCGAAGTTGCCCAAATTGGTTTCGGTGGGTACATTCGAAATACTGCTACCAAAGTCGAGCATAATCATGGTATTGTCGGCTTCGTTGGTAACGTATGCGTAGTATTTTCCGCAATCTTTGATAATGGAAATATCGCGCGGTCCGTTCAAGCTGGCGTTGAAGTTACCGAGGTTGGTTTCAACAGCGGGGTTGAGGAGAGATGAGCCAAAATCAACACGACTGATGGTTTGCGACAAGCGGTTTACTACGAAAAGATGCCAATTTCCACCTTCTTTTACCGGCCAAAAACCAGTAGGGAAGGAGAGTGTGCCGGGGTTGCCCAAGTTCACCAACGTAGGTGTGTTGTTGGTGAGTGAGGTGCCGAGGTCGAGGCGAATCAAGTTTCCTGTGAAGCCTTCGGCGGTCATTACATACCATTTAGCGCTATCGCTGAAAACAAATAAATCTTGCGGATTGATGAGTAAGCCACTCAAGTTGCCTAAATCGGCGAGGGTGGGTGTGTTGGTGAGGCTATTACCAAAATCGAGGCGCACCAATTGCGAGTTTACCGCGGTGCTACCCCCTGAAATAAAGCCGTACCATTGCCCGTTGTTGTTGACTAATTCGAAGCCTTTGGCGGTAACGGGAATTTTACCTCCGAAGTTGCCCAGGTCTACAGGAACCGGCGAGTTAGCGAGGCTATTTCCGAAATCGTAACGCACCACATTGCGGGGTGCATTGGTGTTCACTACGAACACAAAATAATTTTGTCCGTCTTTACCCATGGCGATCGACGAGGGCGAATCCATACCGGTGCCGGCGCCTATACTGCTACCGGTAGGGATATTGTTCAGGTAGGCTGAACAAAAGCCCCAGTAATAGCTGGAAGCGTTCTTAACACTGGTACTCAATTGCAAATCGTTGTTCACACAAAGCGAGTCCAAGCCAAAAATCAAGGGTTGTTGGGCAAGGCTACGGAATGGCATTGCCATGCAGGCAGCCAATAGTCCTAACCATACGAGAGTTCTCATTTTCCTGTACAAAATGAACATATTTAATTCGCTAATATAGTCCATACATTTGATTCTTAAAAATTAGTTTTAAAAACCCTTGTTTTTCAAAGGTATTTATTGCGTTTAAGGTAGACCACTATTTTTTCGGAAACGTTAGTGTGGGTATTGAAATAATCGTTTAAAACAGGTTGTTTTTCGTGGCTTTGGTGCCAAAGTAGGGTGGTTTGTTCGGCGGCGTTTTCGGGGGTAATGGGGAGTGCTGCTTGTAATTTTACCAGGTCGACGGCTTCGCGGAATTTTTCGAAACGGGGACCAATTAATACCGGTTGACGGTAAACGGTGGCTTCCAAAATATTGTGTAAGCCTTTTCCGAAGCCGCCTCCAACATAACTGATACGGGCGATGCGATATACGGCGGAAAGGAGTCCGAGGGTATCCAATATTAAAATACGGGCTTTAGGGTTGTTTTTATATTGGCTGTAAAAAACGATGGGTTCTTTAATCCAATGGGTATTGAAATGCCCAATTTGGTGGGGAGCTAAAATGATACGCGTATTGTTAGGGAGTGCTTGGAGTATTTTTTCTAAAACCGGGATATCGGAATCCCACACACTTCCTGCTAAAAAATGAGAGGGTGTTTGGGTACAGAAATCGGTCAGGATGGCATCGTTAAACGGTTGGTGGCTAATTTTTTCCACACGATCGAATCGGGTATCGCCGGTGACGGCATGTTGGTTGATGTGGATGCTCGACAGTAAGTTGGCGCTGGCATGGTTTTGAACAAACAAGAAGGTGAAAGGTTCAAGCAAGCGTTTGAAGGCACCGCCATAGGGTTTAAAAAAGAGTTGTTCGCTCCGGAAAATGCCGGAAACTAAAAAAACGGGGATGTTTTTGGTTTGGCATCCTTTTAGGATATTGTACCAAAATTCGTATTTAATAAAGAAAGCGGCGTGGGGACGGACTTTGCGCAGAAAGTAATTGACATGAGCGGGGGTATCGTTAGGTAGGTAGGCGATGGTATAATGTGGGTATCGTTTTTTAGCGAAGGCATAGCCCGAAGGGGAATAAAAGGTAATGAGGGGTTGATAGCCCGGCGCATCGTTTTCGAGGGTTTCGATGAGGGGGATAGCTTGTTCGAATTCGCCCACAGATGCGCAGTGATACCATAGAACAGGTTTGTTTAGTTGTTGTAAAGGCTCTAAGTCGAAGGGGATGTTGTTGCGGCCTTGAAGGAGGGCTTTTGCTTTAGGGTTCCAAAGGGCTACTAGCCGAATGCCTAACCCATAGGCATGTATAATGAGGGTATAAAGAATACTGAACCACATCAGTAATACGTATCTTCTACGTTTTTTTTGTAGATGGGGAGTACCCACCCCATTTTAAAGCCACTTAACACGTCAAAACGAGCGCCGGTATCGGGTCGTTGTAAGTCGAATAAATAATCGCGACGACCTTGGGTGAAGCCTAATAAGAAATTGAAGCCGGCAAAGAAGTTGATGAATTTCTTTTTGTCGTAATACG
>JBIKQE010000087.1:0-8240 GCA_044349815.1 Chitinophagaceae bacterium
AATACATAAGTTCATGCCCCTGTTCTTGAAGCGCTTCAATAAGGCCTAATCGGAAATTCAAAATATTCCATGATGTATTGGAAACAACGGCAATTTTCATAGTTTGATGTATTTTTTATACCAATGCTGAAACACGATCAGCGCCCATAATGTAGCTTGTACATAACCAGGATTGGCGGAATGTAATTTTTTACGCATCCATTGTATGCGTTCGTTGCTAAACAAGCCTTGTTCGGCAATAAAATCGGGGTGAAGTAACTGATTGAAAATATAATCGTTCAAGTCGGTCCGAAACCAATCTAACAACGGAATATCGAACCCTTGTTTGGGTCTGTTGTACAAGGCGTCGGGTAAAATGCTTCGGAAGCTGTCTTGTACAATCTTCTTTTTTAAACCGGCATCAATTTTATATTGTTCGGGTAATCCAAAGGCAAAATCAACTACGCGGTAGTCTAAAAACGGACTTCTTACTTCCAGGGAATTGGCCATGCTCATCCAATCTACTTTTTGCAACATATCGCCCGGAAGCACCATGTGCATATCGGCCAACAGCACTTCGTTGAAGTCGTTATGCTGAATAGGTTCAGTAAATTTCGCCAAGGTATTGTCTATCAGAACCTTGTTTAAATTAGCTTGTACCGATGGGTTGAATAAGGCTAAGGTATCGGTTCGGTTCAAAATGCTGGCCCACCGAATATAACGGTCCCGATTACTCAACGCGGCGCCATCGCCCAATTTTACCAACTGCCGGGCTATATTACCCCAACGGGTATTTTTATTTTGAGGCAATTGTTTTAGCAAAGGCGAAGCGGTTCGAGCCGCTAGCGCCATAAGTGGTTTATTCCGAATCATCCATTCGGCCCGATGTTTGTTGTAACCGGCAAATACTTCATCGCCTCCATCGCCACTGAGGGCTACTGTAACGTGTTCCTTTGTTTTTTTACATAAAATGTATTGCGGTATACAACTCGAATCGGCAAAGGGTTCGTCTAAATAATCGAGTATATTGTATAATTCTTCTTTGTAATCGTTTTCCGATAAATAAAAAACGTGGTGGTCGGTTTTGTATTGTTTGGCCACCAATTGGGCATACGGGGTTTCGTCGAACAAGGGGTTGTTGAACCCAATGGAATATGTTTTTAATTGGTTGGTATGCTGCGCTGCTAAAGCTACCACCACCGAACTATCTATTCCCCCACTTAAAAAGGCCCCTAAGGGTACATCACTTATCAGGCGTTCCTGCACCGATTGTTCCATCAGCGTTCGTAACTTGGTTTGAGCTTCCGAATAAGTATATTGCTTGTATTGTTCCGGTTTTATTTGAATGGCATAAAAAAACGACGAAGACCAAGTGTTGTTTTCATGAACCATTACTTGGCCGGGTTGAATTTTTCGAACCCCTTGCAACATACACATAGTGGGGGGTAAATAATTCAGTTGAAAATACAAGGCCATGGCCTCTTTATTCAATTGCCGTTTGGGCATGAGTGGCATCAGGCTTTTCATTTCTGAACCAAACAAGCACATTTGCTCGTCCTCGTAGAGGTATAAGGGTTTTTTTCCAAACCGGTCGCGCGCCAATATCAGGCGTTTTTCAACCCGATCGTACAACGCGAATGCGAAAAAACCACTTAACCAAGGTAAACAAGCAGTGCCATACCGAATGAGTAAATGCAACAGCACTTCGGTGTCTGATTGGGTTTTAAACGGAATATCAAATGTTGATAAATGCGACTTTTTGAGTTCGCGGTAATTAAAAATTTCCCCATTAAAAACGAATACATACCGTTCAGTAGGGTCAAAAAAAGGCTGATTGGCACCGGAAGAGGTATCAATAATCGATAATCGAACTTGCCCTAAATAAACGGAGTCGTCTTCAAAAACGCCTTGCGCATCGGGACCGCGTTTGTGCATACACAACAACGCCTCACGAAATCGATTCGATGTAAGTTGTGGACTGTGAGTTATGGCACCTAATATTCCGCACATGAGCGATGTACCAACAAAAATAGGGGTGAAAAGGGAAAGAAGGACCGATATTTTATTATATAAGTCAACCTTTTGCATATTCTGTAGCATAAGCTCTACTACTCACCCCAAAAAAACAAGTATTTTTATGCACTTAAATTATACGTATGAAATTGAAATGCTTGATTGTAGTATTCATATTTATTGGGTTATCGGCAAAAGCACAAGTGGCGCCACATTATGGACGCTTGTATAATGTGCAAGATTTTATTGAGCATGCACCGGACGATTTAACAGGTATCAATCGTTGTTTGTCTACCATCGCCCAACGTGTTTGGTTGGAAACAGAAAAACCCGGCGACATGTCGGATCTTGTTTATACGGTTGTATTCCCGCGTCGTACATATGTAATAAACGAAGCAATGAGTCCAATAAAAGTTACCGGAAAAGCTAAGAAGATGGTTCTTGATCGGAATATGAGTGGGAATTCGAACCGCCGTGTTTTTATACAATTAATTGGGTTAACGGTCGATCAAGGCACATTTAAAAAGGAGTTGCTCAACTATGTTAGCAATCCGCAAACTGATAGCAAAACAGACTATGTTACTGATGTTTTAAATCAAAATTATTGGGTCTCAAAGGGCTTTATGGCGAATGGTATCGATATTAGTTCCATTCCCGCATTGCGCCGGTATATCGATGCCAAATCGGGCCGAACAAACATTACGTGCACGCAACAACCCGCCAAACCTAATTTTTTAACGTCGTCTGTTTCGCCTATGCCGGTTATTCAAAGCAATAACCCGGAACGGCATATGTTTTTTATTTTAAAAACACAAGGTTCAAACAGCGAGGCCCCATCGGAGTATCGTAAACCCCAAACGCGTATAATGCACAATACGATTGTTGAAATACGAGGTATGAAATTGGAAGGCATGACTTCGGGCGATAATAATCATATTTATAGTCCACAATCGCCCCTGCACAATCAAACCTTCAATATGGGTTTTGCGATATACATCGAAAACATGAAAGGTATCAATATACGCAATATGCATATTGAAAATATGTATGGTAATGGAATTTATATAATGAATAAGTTTTATGCCTTGGAAAATGATGCCGTGGTGGTGGATAGCAACGTGTTGATTAATGTATGGGGTATTAAATACCGCCGACTTTGTAGCACAGGTGCCTTCGACGATACCGGTTACGGTATTTGCTTTGTGGGTATCAATGGTGGTAAATCGCGGTACAACATTATTCATAATAATTTGGCACAAACTAAACAATATGGGGCCATTGCCTTGGCTTCGTGTAGCGAACACAATCGGAATTGCGAAGCAAGTTATAATTCATTAAAAGGGTACGACCGCTCTATTCATGTTGAAAATGGCTTGAGTGGTTTTAATATCCACCACAACCGCTGTACAGGCTCCGAAACCGGCATTGTATTTGATGGTAATCGCGATTACCGCGGCAAGAGTTGCCCTCCCGTAAATCCGAGTAAAGTAGAATACAATTATGTATCGAACGAAGAGATTGTGTTCAATCCGTATTTACAAAAAATATATCCGCAACATTTGTTTTTTGCAACAGGCTCGTTCAGCACCAACGAATACAATGGCACGGTAATTGGTAATAATACCTTTGTAATGGATAAGCGAAATATTTTTACGTATTCGTCCGACAATCGTTCGGTTTGTTACCCAAAAGATCCGCGCGCTTATAATTTTAACGATCAATCGGAACGTTTTCATATTCGTTCGGGCATTCGCCGTCAAATTATTCGGTGCAATACCTTTAAGGTTGTGAATGCAACCGTCAAATTACCTTTTATGGTAGGTGGAACCCACTTGAGCAGTTTTTGTGCCGATGAAGTTTTCGATGCCAATGCTTGTCCGGTTGCCCCCGGCGAAAACCCTTGTGGTTTTGTAACAGGTCAATCGCCCCAACAAAACCCACGCTTGCTCAACGAATCGGTTCCTGTTGAAATATCGGGTAATAAATACATCGATTGCGAAAAAGTGTATTTGCATCATGCCACTTCCAGTAAAAATAACTTGTTCAATAATACCTTTAATGTACCACCAGGTAAAGGTTCGGCCCCCGATATTAAATGGTATCAGCAATCTAAACCCAATAAATCGTGCAATTAATTGTCCATTAATTTCGGTTTTATCGCAAACTTCCTGAATTCAATAACCCCAATATACATCAACGATAAAAATTCGATGCGGTATAAGTACGGGCGTTGATAATAGCATATTAACAGCGCTAAAAACAACAACAAACCATGAAGGAGTTTGTTTCGTGCCGGCAGTAATACTATAAGGCCAATAAGAAAAATATTGTACAAGGTGTACAATAAACCGTACTGATAAAAATTTAATTCAATACCTAAACCACTTCCTGTGATTTGGTTGAATTTTTTGGCCCCCAATGTAAAGAAGTTCCCAAATAAGATGGTAACTACATCTTCTTTTTTAAATTCATTGAAGGTGTAATTATCGGTATTTAAGCGATTGGTTTTGATGGAGGTAATGGAGTTACTGCCTTCGCTGATGTTGAAGCGATTTTTGATGGTATGAAAAATCAAATCGTTATAGACGCTCGATTTATTATTCGCTTTTAAAATTTGATCAATCAGCATGGGCGTTATGGCCAATAAACCAACTAAGAAAAACGTACTCATGGTAAGTTTTAAATACTTCCGTTTCAATAGTAAGCGAATGGCTAAAATAAAAGGGATGGTACCAAAAAAGAAAAACGATAACGACAGCAAGCCACTGCTCCAAATAACAACTTTTTGAAAGCGGCTTAAGTAATGCGAAAAGAAGAGCAACATCAAAAAAGAATACGTTCCAATTACACCAGGTTCATTGTAAATACCACAAAAGCGAATGTAATTCCATCGATTGTAGAAATAAATGAAGAAGTGACTATCGTATTGTTTTCCCTGAAAATCGGTAAATTCGTTAATGGGAAATGGAATTGAAAAAACTAATTTTAATACATGAATGATAATACCCGGAAACAAGGTGAGGGTATAAAAAGTAAACCAAGCCGAAAGTATTTTGTATTTCGAATCCCGATCTATAAGAATAAATCCGTACAAGGGTATGAAACGGGAAATAATTTTCATGCCAGCTACTACCGGATTGTCTTCGCCACTGTAAATCCACCACAACGGAATAAAGGCTAAGCAAAGTAAAAAGTCTTTCTTATCTATTTGATGACGAAAAAAAATAACGTAAAAAAACAAAGCCAAAACCGACGTGATTTTAAATACGTTTAAAATTGCGGCACCCGTTGGGAATAATCCGTACACCGTTAATCCATCGAACCACAAGATGACCATTAAAATCATCATCAAGAAGTTACGCATCATTATGCGCGCATCGGCTTGTTGTAATTGTTTATATGGAATTATGAAGGACATTGATTATGGTAATAGTGGTGGTACGCATCGGCCATGTGGCTTAAACTGTATTGGGGTACAGTGGCCAAACATAGCGCTTGCATGCGTTGGTAAAGGTCGGAATTATTCAACAAAGCCTGAACACGTTCTGCATAGGCGGCTGCGTCGTTTGGTTCGAGCAATAAATACGTATCGGCACAAACATCGTTCAAGCCGGGTACATTACTGCATAATACCGGTAAACCACCCGCCATCATTTCAACCGCAGCTAAACCAAACCCCTCGATGGTAGAACTCAACAAGCCAATATGTGCCCGTCGAATAAAATACGGAATCGCTTTTTGACTCCCCGCCAACCAAACCCGGTCGGCAACCTGTTCTTCTTGTATCAACTGCTCCAATACCACTCTCCGATCGCCTTCCCCACAAAGTATTAAACACATCTCTTTGGGTAAATATCGCATCATTCGAATAAGCGTTTCCTGATTTTTTTTGATGGCTAAACGACCTACAGTCAACAAAACCTTACGTTCTTTGGTAAATGCATCCAGTTGTTTTAAAACAGCCGGCTCCGGCGGAGTCGGGTTCGGGTTCGTATACAAACTCAAAGTAACCCCATTCGGAATGGCTACCGCATTTACAAATGGCATATGCTTTTTTACTGCTTGCCGAACGGCTTCCGAAATGCAAATAACGCCATCGAATCCTTTATACGCTATGTATTCCGGAACTTTCAACAACCAATTTTTCATACGCCGATTCGATGTATCGTGTTCCGTCATAACCCGAACAACAGGAATACGATACCATGTACAAGCTATGGAAGTCCAATAGGTAGACGGAAATAAATGCGCATGCACTACATCGGGCTTTAGTTTTTTTAAAGCTTGAGCCAACAACGAAATCAAACGAGGGTTGTATACCGAGCCCTGATGCAATACCGTTATACCAATACCTGCTTCTTGCAAGGCCTCCTGATACGGTGCGTACACAGTATTGTTCAAGCAAATTAAATGAATGTAATTTCCCCGTTCTTTCAAAGCGGGCAAAAGCGTACTCATTAAATTTTCTGCCCCGCCCAGCATGAGATTATTGATGATATGGATGATGCGTAAATTGCGAGACATAACGCTGTTACTCAGTCGCAAATGTAAGTCAGTCTAAACAAACCCACGCCATTAAACCCCCTGCAACAACTTGGCTAAGATAGCTGTAATTTCTTTGCGCGAATAAGCGGCTATTTCAATTTCGTTCAAGGGTAAGGCCGATGCTTGATTGTCTGCTTTATACGCTGCATATAATTGGTTTAAGAACCCAACACAATCAGCTTCGTTGTGGCATACCAACCCTTGCTGCGTGGCCAATAAGGTGCTTTCCAAAATATCGCCATCCGACGGGTACAAGATAACCGGCTTGCGCAACGCTATGTATTCGTAAAGCTTGCTACCCGGAATGCCTTTTAAGCCTTGGTGGGCACAAGCCAATACCGCATGCGAACGGGCTTGTCGTTCAATGGCTTCTGCTTTGGGTATACGGTCGGTAAACTGCAATACACCTGGGGCTTCAGGGAAGGCAGCCAAGATGCGTTGCTTGATGGCCGGTTCTTGATCTACACCCACCCATTGCAAACAAACGGTATCGGCATTTTGATGTTGTGCCATAAAGGTTCGAAAGGCTCGCAAAAACAATTCAATGGGTTGAGTAGGGTAAATAGAACCTACATAGGTTATGGTAAATTTCTGATACAAAGGATAATCGTGGCGATAGTTCTCCGGCATATACCCATTGCTCAGCAAATGCCCTTCCTTGCTAATATACGCCTTTATTTTATTTACATAATGCGGCGACACTGAGGTAAACTGACTAGCCGACGATAGATACCTGCGTTCCGCACCCCGGTTAAACCACTTCACCATTTCTTTAATAGCATGCCCTTTTTCTAAATCGCTGGTACTCCAATCGTCGCGGTAATCGGCAATCCAACGGATGCCGGTACGTTGATGCAAACGATGTGCGTATCCAAAAAATTCGAACGGCGGTGCCGTTACTACCATTTTCTGCAAGCCTCTTTCTTTAATCAAGTTTTCGGCATATTCGCACAAAGCAAACGACGGATTCAGCCGTAAAAAATATTTGTTGAATAAATTAAACAACATTGAAACCACTAAATAAATAGGATACCACCGGGTACCATCGGTTTTTAAAAACAAGCGGTCTTTAAACCCGGCCCGATACGGTATGTAATGCACCTCATATCCGTCCTTCTTTTCAACCCGAACCGCATCGCCCGACGACAAATACATATCGGTAGTGGCATTACGTACCGGCACATCCCAATTGCGTGTAATAATAATGGGGTAAACGCCCGATTGCTGTAAGTATTTTGCCCACGATAATACCCGCTCGGTGGGGGTTAAGTTGCATGGACTAAAAAAGTACGATAACAGCAAAACAGGTTGTGCATCCATAAGCATCAAACTTCGTTCAGTAATGCACCAGCCATTAAAAATTTCCAATTGCGGTTATCGCCACCCAAGGCATCTTCGGCACGGTAAGGCGCGTTGGCGGCTTGTTTCGAAATAAACCCGGCCTTGGCCAATTGTTGGCGACTACTCATGGTTTTTTCTTGCATGGCCTTATGTTCCATCCACGTTTTTTGTGGTGGTTCGTAGCCAATTTTATCGGTCCGCCATGCAATTTCTTTAGGCAATACCAATTGGTACGCTTCTCGCATCATCCACTTCGTCCATCCGTTTTTAATTTTAAACGACGGCGGAACGGTGAATAAAAAGTCAACCAACTCGTGCGATAAAAACGGCAAACGCACTTCGCGGCTATGCGCCATGCTGTT
>JBIKQE010000088.1:0-8156 GCA_044349815.1 Chitinophagaceae bacterium
GCCAAATTATTTTTGGTTATCGCGCCATTCGTACACCCAAGCGCTTTGTATCATTTCAAGATGGCCTTCGTTCGATTCTTCGCGTTTACCGGCAAAGCCTTCGAGGCTTAATACCCATTCGAGGAGGTCGGTAAAGCGAATGCGGTAGATTTTCGATTCGCTCATATCGTCGCCAAACTTTTCGTACAATTTGAGGGCGATGTCTTCGTGGTCGTTCCAGTAAATAGGAGGTTCAAAAGTAGCCATAGGAAATAGTTTATTCGCCGTGAATGAGGGATTGATCGGGGACAGTAACATGGATGGTGCCTTCGCCTGCCAATAATACACATTGGCAAGCCAAGCGCGATTTAATTTTGGGGTTGCGGGCACGGTCAATAAAATCTTCTTCGCGGTCGGTGAGTTCCTCCACAAATTGATCGCCTTGTTCCAAATAGATGTGGCAAGTACTGCAAGCACATACGCCACCACAATTGTGGTGCAATTGGATATTGTTTTTTAAGGCTATTTCAAGAATGCTGTCGTCGGGGTTGCATTGTTCAATGGAAACCGGCGCTAAGTCTTTTTGTTCGAAGTTAAAACGAAGAGTATACATGCTTTTTTTTCGTTGCGAGTTGCAAATATAATGTGTGGTAAGGGGAAGGCCATTCACTATTTTCTATATACCCCCAATAGTCGTACTTAAGGGAGTATGCGAATAGGGCAATACATCCCAACGGCATTGTACAATTCGTCTATTTCAAAGTCGTGAAGTGCAATGCATCCTAAGGTCCAATCGGTATTGAGATAATCGTTTTCTTGTATTTTTAAATGGCGGTTAGGGAAGCCATGCAGTTTGATTTCGCCACCCGGCGATTGGCCGTAAAAACGGGCTAGCAGGGAATCGGTATAGGATGGGTACGATACGCCGAGGTTCGCATGGTAACTGCTTTTTCGGCTTCGATCGTTGATGTAATACAAGCCTTCGGGGGTGCGCATATCGCCCTCTACCCGTTTGGCGCCATTCGGTTCTTCGCCCAACGAAACCACATAATATTTTACAAGTTGTTTTTTTGAATAAGCTTCCAAACGGCGTTTGGCTTTATACAGCACCAAGCTATCGATGGTTTGTGTAACACGTACCGACCAATCGGTATAAGCATCGCGCCGGTGTGGGGTTTGGGCTTGGGTTGTGCCTATTGCAAGCAACAAAACAATGGAGATTGTTATTACATAGCGTAATTGCATAAGCTAAGTTACAGGAAGGATTCGTTTTCTTGAAACAAAAAACGATGGCGGTGTTCGGGGGCGGGTATGGCACAATGCGGATATTCACCAAACCAACGAGAGCGGTTTTTAGCCACCCAACGGTAAACGGTATCGCGTAACGATTTGGGTATGTAACGCAGGATGTATAAAAAATGCCAGGGTGTTTTTAAAAAGGGGAAAGTATAAATAACGGCATCGCTGTATTCGTAGAGTTTGTTTTGGTGCAAAAGCCATAAGCTATTGGATGTGGGGATGTGCACCCCATGTTGTTGCAGTAATTGGGCAACATGTTTGTTTGTTTGGGGCACAAAGCGAAGTTGTGCCGCCGGGTCGTGCGCAATCAACCATCGAACACTCCGATGGCACAAGGCGCAATGTCCGTCGTACAGCAGTATAGGACCCATTAGGCGTTGAGCTTCACCAAATAGTGGTTAATTTTTTCTTGAAGAGAAGCACTCACAGGTACCACGGGTAAGCGAAATGCATTTTCGCATTGGTTCATGGCGGCCATAACAGCTTTAACGCCGGGCGGATTGCCTTCGGCGAAGAGTAAATCGATGCCCTCGAGTAAGCGATAATGCAGTTGTTGGGCCTTGGCCATATCGTATTGGAGGGCGGCCTGAATCATTTGGCAAAATGGCGTGGTGTAACAGTTGGCGGCTACAGAAATAACACCATCGAATCCGCAAGCAATTTGGGCCATGGCTAAATCGTCGTCGCCACTTAATACCAAAAAATGCTTGGGTTTACCTTGTATCAGTGCCATGCTCTGTACCATGTTGCCCGCGGCTTCTTTAATGCCAATAAGGTTGGTGCATTCGTGGGCCAAGGTAAGGGTGGTTTCCGCACTCATGTTACTGCCTGTTCGGCCCGGCACATTGTACATAATGATCGGCTTGGGGGTGTGTTCGTTCAAGGCACGGTAATGGGCTAAGATGCCGTTTTGTGATGGCTTGTTATAGTAGGGCGAAACACTCAAATAGGCGTCGATGGCGTGGTTGGGGTATTTTTCGAATTGGGCAATAACCGCTTGGGTATTATTGCCTCCTAGGCCCGCCACCAAGGGTACACGGCCTGCATTGGTTTCAATCACACAACGCAGGATATCCATTTTTTCAGCATCCGACAATGTAGGCGTTTCGGCGGTGGTGCCAAGGGCCACCAAGTAATTCACGCCTTGATGGATCACGCGGTCTACGAGTTTTTCCAAGGCCGGAAAATCGATGGTTTCTTGTTGTGTAAACGGCGTAACCAAGGCTACTCCTGTTCCACGAAATTTAGTGGCGTACATAGGGTTTGAGTTCTAAGGTGTTGTTGATGATATCGATGATGTCGGAGAGTGCTTGTCCTTCTTTTACCGGTACCATAATATCGGATACTTCTTCGAGAAATGGAAGGTGGGGTGCCACCCGGCAGCGGGCTTGAGCATGCTGTGCCATATACATAAGCGCCGGTATGGGTTCGGGGAATAAATTGATGAGTAAATCGAATTTTTTAACTTGAAATAAATCGGTTTTAGACGATTCAGGGATGCCTGTTTTTTTATTTAAAATCGTTGTGTCGAAATAAGGCAAGTATAACTGCAAGTCGCGTTCTTTTTTATCGAAGAAGAGCAATACGTCGCATTCGTAACCGAGTTGTTCGAGTTTCTTTTTGTAATTACTAATTGCATCTTGGTTGGCGGACCCGTTGTAATAGCCTAAAATACCAATGCGGTAGGCATTGGCAAATTTCACAAACTCACGCTTAATAAGGTGAGCCTCGGCATAAACAGGCACCGCATTGGTGGTGTCGGGTGCCGGAAAGAGGCGATCTTTTATTTTTTGTAAGAGAGACACAAGATAGAAACTTAGCGGGCTACTTCATCGTAAAAGCCCATGTTCGAGAATTTGGCAATCCGTTGGTCGATGCGGGTTTGGGGGGCTAAAGGGCGCAACTCCTCCAATGTTTTCAGGATGTATGCTTTCAGTATGTCGGCCATTTCGTTCAGATTACTGTGGGCACCACCGCTTGGTTCAGGAATAATATCGTCTACCAAACCAAATTTTTTCATGTGTTTAGGGGTGAGTTTGAGTTCCTCGGCGGCCTTTTCTTTAAAGTCCCAAGTACGCCACAAAATACTCGAGCAGCTTTCGGGCGAAATAACAGAATACCAAGTGTTTTCAAGCATTACTACGCGGTCGCCAATGCCAATGCCCAAGGCACCACCACTGGCGCCTTCGCCAATAATAATGCAAATAACGGGCACTTTTAAATTCACCATTTCAAAGAGGTTGCGGGCAATGGCTTCGCCTTGGCCACGTTCTTCGGCTTCCAAACCGGGGAATGCCCCCGGGGTATCGATGAGGGTAATGATGGGCTTGTTGAATTTCTCGGCCAATTTCATCAAACGCAAGGCCTTGCGGTATCCTTCCGGATTGGCCATGCCGAAGTTGCGCATTTGCCGCATCTTGGTATTTGCCCCTTTTTGATGGCCAATCACCATCACCGATTCTTCGTTGTTGAGCATGGCAAAGCCCCCTACAATGGCTTTGTCGTCGCGAACATTGCGGTCGCCATGCAATTCTTCAAATTTCGAGAAGATTTTTTCAATATAATCGAGGGTATACGGGCGGTTGGGGTGACGGCTTAATTGCACACGTTGCCAATCGGTGAGGTTAGTATAAAGCTCTTTTTTAGTTTTTTCAATTTTTTTCAGCAGCTCTTTTTCCGTTGAACTGATGTCTACGTGGCTTTTTTCGCCTACTTCTTGAAGTTTCTCCAATTCTTGGTATAGGGCTTCGAGGGGTTTTTCGAATTCCAGGAAATTCATGGGTTGCTTAGTTTAGGCGGTAAAGATAGAGTAGAAAGGCATTTAGGGGTACAATTTTTAAACGTATCAATGTAGGCGGCACTTCATAGTGTTTGGCGTCGTTAATATCGACGGGTATTTACAAGAGCTTACATCGTGCTTTCGAATATGCCCGCGGCTGGATTTGAGTGGTATGGGAATCGGCAAATTGGGCCTAAGGGAATGACCAATTCGTTATAATTTTATCGTTACAAGCAGTGTGCCAAATGTTACAAAAGGACGTAAAACTGATTTTTATCAGTTTTTTTTGGTTTTTTTAAGTATATTTATTTATATAATATATTAGACTTAACATAGGTTAATTCTGTTTAAATAATTGATTATCAATAACTTATATTCTACTATAATATTATTGTAGAATAACATTTTCATGTTATTCACTTTTATTTTTACATTTCTATGAACATAAGTTAATAATTATTATTTTACTATTGCATCCTGAAATGTTACCAATAAGTTGAGTTTTAAATACAAACACGACGCAATTGAATGTTTCAACATCGAATTTGTTACAAAAACCCCTTTTATATGAAACAAAACAATTTCTTTTTTAAATCGGCCGATAAATCCCGCAACGGGTTTGGCCAAATGTTCAAAACGGCTTTAATTCTTTTGGCCGTATTATTAGTCGGTCTTTGCGCGCAAGCACAAACTTCGCAAGGTCGATTTTTAACCTTCGACTTTTCGGCGATAACCTCAGCGTCAGTACCAGCTACGGTGGCAGCATACTCAGCGAATGCGGCCATTAATACTACCGGCTTGTCGATGTCGCGTGGTGGCGGTTTGGCTAATGGTACAGCTGTCAACGGTTTTTGGGTTTATGAAAATGTTGATGAAGGTGACGAATCAAACGCTATTGGGAATGGTGGTGATTATTTAGAAATTCCAATCAATTTGAATGCCGGATACGAGGCGCGGTTGGATTCGTTGATATGGTTTTGGAAATTTTCAAACAATAATGTCAACTTAACTTTTTTTATTCGTTCATCGCAAGATAATTATGCCACTACCCTAGCCACTGCAACCATTAGTTCTGGTGCGGCTGCCGGTAATACTAAGAGATCAAAATTAACCTTGAGTACGCCACTCCTCATGACATCGAATACCACGCTCCGTTTTTATACCTTTAACAGTGGTAATAACAATCGTGATGTTCGTTTAGGTGATTCAAGTTTGTCAACGTCAATTGCCCCGGATTTTCAACTGTGGGGTCGTACCTCCAATAGGATTAAAGTGTTGCAAGCGTTCGATTTTACCGGTCGTGCGGGTAACGAATCAACGTTGCCTACGTATACATGCGATGTGGCATTTATCGACACAGCGGGTGTTCGTATCACGCGCGGTCCCGGTACATCAGCACAAACTACAGCCGCCGGTTCGTTCGGAGCGAGTAGTTTAAATAATACCTCGCAAGCTAATGCGATTTCCAATAACGATTATTTCCAATTCGCTATGAATCCGAAGTTCGGTATGGAATATAGTTTAGACAGGCTTCAAATACGGTATTTTTCAACGGCATCAAGTGGTCCGAATGCCTTTGCATTACGATCGTCTGCCGATAATTATGCTACGAATATTGCTGCTGGCACGTTGGTGCGAGGAACTCAAACTACCCAGTTGATACGACTTACCTCGCAACTGGTTACCGATTCGCCTATAACTTTTCGTATGTATGTGTGGGGGGCAACCGCGGGAAGCAGTCTACTCCGATTCACAGATGGTACCGGAACTACTTCATTCAACAACGACATTGCGTTTATTGGAGAAGGAACAACGGCCCGCATTCCCAAAGCCACATTATCGGCCCCCGGCGTTGTAACCAATTGTTTGGGGGGGGGTATACCGCTTAAGGTGTCTACACTTGGTGGAACCCCTCCGTTTACCGTGTGGTTGAAAGATAATTTAGGCTTGCAACGTACGCATATTCAAAGTCAGGCCGATAGCACATTTACTATTTTTCCTCAATCGAACCGAACCTATACCTTAGATTCGGTGAAGGATGCCAATGGGAATAAAGCCGATTCGTTGGCTGGGTCAGTTGCCGTTACTATTACCGCATCGCCTGTTATTTCGTCTGCCGGTACTACTATTTCTCGAACTTTAAATCATTTAGATGGTTATACCTTAACCTATGCCAATGGTGATTCATGTAAATCGTGGGTTCGAATCACCGATTCTATAGGTGGAACGAATCCTGGTTCAACGGTTTGTACCGCTGAGGTATTAGCTTCCGCGCCAATGAATGCTACTGCACGTGCATTTGTGGCTCGCCGTATCAACATTGCGCCAACAACCAATGGCGTAGCTCGTGTTACCTTGTTTTATTCACAAGCTGAATTCACCGCCTTCAATTCGATCGTTACGTATCAGCAAAAATTACCAATCAATTCAACCGATACGGCCGGTGTGAGGTCGAAAATAGTTATTCGCAGAACTACGAGCAGTCTAGAAACGGCTAGTACAACATCATTCTCGCCCGATTCTGTAAGATGGAATGCCAATAACGCCACCTGGGAAGTGAACTTCCGAGTGAATGATGGTTTTTTAGCCGGAAATTATTATTTGTCGCCTCAGTTTACCTCAACGAAATTAGTAACAGGGTTAACACATAGTGCAACAACTCCCGTTTCAGGTCAAACAACGGCCGGTATTACAGTAGATTGGGCTGATGTGCCCGGTGTAACGCAATATCGTTTGCGTATTCGCCCTGTTGGCGGCAGTTGGAATCCAAGTACGGTTACGGGCTCACAACGCATTATGAACTTAGCATTCAATACAACCTATGAAGTGCAAGCGCGTGTATATGAAAGTGCAACTGTTCAGGGAGAGTATACAACAACGTATACCTTTACCACACCACAAGAGCCGAGTAAATTACCCGTTTGTATTGCACCGGTTGATGTAACCGTTGTTCCCAATTCTCCTGTTTCAACTACGCTATCGTGGTCGCAGGTTTTTGGTGGGCTGACCTATATTGTTGAGATGCGACCATTGAATGGATTGAATTGGGGTGGAACATCAACGCAGGGTAATAGTGTTACATTTACGGCTTTAACGCCAGGTGCCTCCTACGAATACCGTCTTCGTACAACATGCATAGCCGGTTATACGGAAAACGGAACGAGTGCATTTTCAGCTGTTGATACTTTTACTATGCCCAATATAAATGCTTGTGGTACAGTAACTAATTTAAATACGGTTAGCACCACTACAACATCCGCTAGTATTTCGTGGTCTCCTGTTAATTTCGCTACATCCTATCAGGTAGAGATGCGTTTGAAAAATACAGCAACTTGGGGTGGAACCACCACCTTAGGGACAAGCTTTACATTTAATAATTTGTCTTCTTCTTCTATATACGAATACCGTGTTCGTGCATTTTGTAATGGCGTGCCCGTTGTTACATCTACACCTACAGGCTTATTTTCTTCTGTGGCCGAATTCACTACGGCGTCTGCACCGGCTTTAGGAATTTGTGTGCCACCAACTAACATTGTTGCTACTCCAACCAGCAATTCAGTAACCGTTACGTGGGATTCTGCTGCCAATGGTATGAATTATTTTATCAATATCAAGCAAGCCAACGCAGCGTCGTGGGGTGGTACAACGGTGAATACCTTATCGCGCACCTTCACATCCTTGAGTCCGGCTACCAATTACCAAGTACGTATTCGTACCGTTTGTACACCCGGAACAACTACTACCGCCAACAGTTTGTTCTCCGATACGATATTGTTCACTACAACATCCTTAGCCAACAAAGCCATTTTCGACAATGCGGGAGCGGCTACATGGCAAGTTTATCCGAACCCAACACGCGATAATTTACATGTTGATTTCAACAGCAACAGCACAGAAACAGTAAAAGTAGATGTTCGCGATATGACGGGTCGTTTGGTTCAAACGCTGAATTACGAGCCTATGGTTGGTCAAAATACCTTAGATATCAATTTGCATACAGCTGCCGACGGCTTATACCTCATTCAGATCTACCAAGGTTCCACCTTGCAGTTCATGAACAAAGTACAAAAGGCACATTAAAGTCGGTTTTTGTAATAAA
>JBIKQE010000089.1:0-8092 GCA_044349815.1 Chitinophagaceae bacterium
TCAGCGTTTCGAGAGATTATTTATTAAAGAAAAGAATGGCGGCTCCAGTAATCAACATATTCACTAAAGCCAAAGGAATAAGGCTTTTCCAACCTAAGTTCATTAATTGATCGTAGCGGAAGCGCGGGATGGTCCAACGAATAAACATGAAGAACAAAATAAAGCCAACCGCTTTAGCGAGCAATACCCCTACCCCAATAAAGGAATAGACGATTGCGGGTACATGTAATGCCACCCAATCCATACCGGGATAATTATAGCCACCAAAATACAAGGTGGACAAAATAACCGAGGTAGTAAACATATTGATGTATTCAGAGAATAAGTAGAAGCCTAATTTCATAGAACTGAACTCGGTGTGATAACCACCTATCAATTCGCTTTCACATTCTGCCATATCGAAAGGAGCGCGGTTCAATTCAGCAAACGAACAAACCAAGAAGATAATGAAGCCCAAGGGTTGCTTGAAAAAATTCCAAGTAAAGTAACCGTCTTTCCAAAAACCATGTTGTTGCTCCACCATATCGCGGAGGCTTAAACTACCCGATAGCATCACCAAGGCAATCATGGTTATACCCAATGCTAATTCGTACGAGATGGCTTGCGACGCGGCACGGATACCACTCAATAAAGAGAATTTGTTGTTACTGGCCCAAGCGCCTAACATAATACCATAAACACCCAAACTCACTACACCAAAAATGTACAACATGCCAATATTGATATCTGCCACTTGCAAAGCGAACTTAGAACCGTCGGCAAATTGCAAGTCGGGCCCCCATGGAATTACCGCACTGGTCATACAAGCCACCAACATGGCTAAGGATGGGCCAAGAATAAATAAAAACTTGTTAGAGAAGGTAGGGATAATTTCTTCTTTCATGAAAAGCTTCAACCCATCGGCCAGGGGCTGAAACAAGCCGAAAGGACCAGCCCGATTTGGGCCACGACGATCTTGCATCACCGCTGCAATTTTACGTTCTGCCCAAGTGCTATACATGGCAATACCGAGGGAACCGCCCAAGATAACACCAATCAGAATCATTTTTCCGGCCAGCATCGACAACAACAGAGTGAGAAGCATAGTTTTTTCTTTAAAAATAGAATAATTCGAGCCGTGCAAATATAAGCATCAAAAACGGCTTTCAACATCGAAAAAAAAGCAAATTATCCCCCGTTTTTCAATCGATATTCCGCTAAAAACAAGTCCTCGGGGGTCGTGATTTTTACATTCTCATATAAACCGGCCACCAAATGAACTTGTTCGCCATAGGCTTCATAAACAGTGGCTTCGTCGGTAAAGGACGCTTGATACGGCTGTTCGAAGGCCTTTTTAAGCTTATTGAGTTGGAATACCTGAGGCGTTTGTACCGCCATGATGCGTGAACGATCTAATACCGTACTTTTCTCGTCGGTCATCCAACGCATACTGTCTTTAACCGGCACAACCGGAATGGCGGACCCTATGCGTTGTGCTTCCAACAAACAAAATTGCAAAAAAGACGCAGGCACAATGGGTCTTACGCCATCGTGCACCATAACCCAAGCATCGCCATTAATGGCCAACAATCCATTTTTAACCGAATCGAAACGGGTTTCGCCGCCGGCCAACAAGACCAATTCAGGGGCATTTCGATGCAATGGAGCTAAAATGGCATGGGCTGTTTCGAGGGCATCGGCGGGCAGAACCACCCGCACGTGAATGCCAGGGATTGCCTCAAAAAAACGGCGGACCGTATGCAGCAGAACCGCCTCGCCCGCCAAGGGTAGAAACTGCTTGGGCACTTCGCCTCCCATGCGCAGTCCTTTTCCGCCGGCTACAATAACAGCATAAACCATGGCACGAAAATACATCAGGAAGCCGAGCCATTATCGGGTGGCGTAAAAATATGAACAGGCAATTTATCGTGGCACAAGGCCAATAATTGCCGTACAGACAAGTTCAAAACCGGATGAACCCAATTTGGAATCAAGGCATTTAAAGGTTCTAACACAAACCGACGTTCGTGTAAATGGGGATGGGGTACAATCAAGCCCTCTTCAATAATAACCTCTTGGTTGTAAAACAAAATATCGATATCGAGCGTGCGGGCTTCCCATTGTTGTTTGCGGCGACGGCCATGCTCCTTTTCGATGCCTAAACAGACGTTTAATAACTCGGCGGGCATTAAAGCCGTTTGGAGATGCAGTACCTGATTTAAAAAAGATGGCTGGTCGGTTTTACCCCAAGGGGCGGTTTCGTAAATAGCCGTTTCGCTTATAATGTTTCCCACTCTTTCCGATAAGGCCATTTTAGCTGCGTTTAAAATGGTGTAACGCTCCCCTTGATTACTTCCTGTTATTAGATAGATATCCGCCATAGTCATCTCGCTTGCCGTTTTAATCGTAGTTTTGCAACAAATAAACATGATTTGTTGAAATCTGCCATCACAAAATAATTACAATGAAACAATTTTTTAAAATGGTCTTTGCCGGCCTTTGCGCCTTGGCCTTATTCACGGTATTAATTTTTGTATTCTTTATTGGTGCTGCTATAACCTCGGCTAGTGGTTCAAAGCCATCGGGCTTGGAAGACAAGAGTATTTTATTGCTCAATTTGAACGATAATATAGTGGAGCAAACCCAAGACAATCCCTTTAATGCTTTTACCGGCGATATGGGAAGCAGTTTAGGATTGAACGATGTATTGGCGTCGGTACGGGATGCCAAAAACAACAAACAAATCAAAGGAATTTATATAAAAACCGGTGTTTGTCCCATTGGCTGGGCCACCTTGCAAGAAATGCGATTGGCATTAGAAGACTTCAAACAATCGGGTAAATTTATTGTAGCCTATGGCGAAATCTGCGACCAGAAATCGTTGTACATCAGTTCAGTATCGAAAGAACATTTTTTAAATCCGGCCGGCGGCATGGAATTCAATGGACTTAGTATTACCGGCATGTTTTACAAAGGAGCCCTCGATAAATTAGACGTGGAAACAGAAGCGTTTCATTGCGGACAATACAAAGGAGCCTACGAACCCTATAAGTTAGAAAAATACAGCGATCCTAACCGCTACCAACTGCAAACCTTATTAAACGATATGCACGGTCAATTTCTTATGGCCGTAGCCAATAAAGCAGGCAAAGACACAGCCACCTTGGCGCAGTGGTCTCGAACAGGGCTAGTAAAATTCCCCAACGATGCCTTGCAAAATAAATTGGTGGATGGCTTGGCCTATGCCGATTCAGTTGAAATGATATTGAAGAAAAAATGCGACTTAAGCGAAAAAGACAAATTACGTTTAGTGAGTGCCGACGATTATGTTGAACAAGTTGATTTAGCCCAAACAGCGCCTAATAAAATTGCGGTATTATACGCCGAAGGTACTATTTACGATGGCGAAGGTCAACAAGATATTTATTCGAAAACGTTTGCAAAGAACGTGCGCAAAATTGCCCAAGACGATGATATTAAAGCCGTGGTGTTGCGCGTGAATTCGCCGGGCGGCAGTGCCTTGGCCAGCGAAGTGATGTATCGGGAATTGATGCAACTTAAAAAGAAGAAACCCATTATTGTGAGTATGGGCAACTATGCTGCCAGTGGCGGTTATTATTTAGCCTGCGCCGGCGATAGTATTGTGGCCGACCCAAACACCCTAACCGGTTCGATTGGTGTAGTAGGCGTGATGTTTAATATCGGCAACATGCTTAAAAACAAATTGGGGGTTACTACCGATGCGGTTACAACAGGCACCTATTCCGACTTCCCGAACATGACGCGTAAGATGACCGATGCCGAGCGCAATTGGATTCAATCGTATTTAGACACCACGTATACCCTGTTCAAAACCCGCGTAGCCACCGCTCGCCGCATGAGCATGGAACAAGTAGAAGCCTTGGCACAAGGGCATGTATACTCGGGTACCTTGGGCAAGGAAATTGGCTTGGTTGATATTTTAGGCGGAAAAGATCGTGCGTTGCAAAGTGCCGCACGCAAAGCGAAGCTCGATAAATACGAAGTGGTTGAGTATCCGAAACCCATCGACAAAGTAGAACAGTTGATTACGGCCATTAGCGGTAAAAAACGCGAAGAGGCTGCCATCCGTCGCTTCCTTGGCGATGATTTTGCGGTGTATGATGAACTTCGAAAAATTCGCCAACAAGACCAAGTGATCCAAGCGCGTATGCCTTGGATGGAGATAAAATAAATAGACGTATGACGATTGCCGAGCATCTTTCCATTCCTGAAACCCTTCATGCACAATCGCGAGTGTGGGTATTTCAAAGTTCTCGCCCGTTCAACGAGCAAGAAGAAAAAGAAATCAACGAACAACTTTACCAATTTTATGCGCAATGGAAATCGCATGGCAAAGCCGTTAGCGGCTGGGCAAGCTTAGCCTTCAACCACTTTGTGGTGGTGATTGCCGACGAAACCAATGCCGGTGTGGCCGGGTGCAGTACCGATGCCATGACGCGACTGATTAAAAGTTTCGAACGCCAATACAGTGTCGATTTTTTTGACCGATTAACCCTAACATTTTTAATAAATGAAAAGCCACAGCCATTGCCCATGCAACAAGTGGCTTATGCCTTACAACAAGGCTTTATTGAAACCGACAGTTTATTGTTCAACAACTTGGTGGACACCAAAGAAAAATTATTAAACGAATGGCTGGTTCCGCTCAACCAAAGTTGGTTATGGGCGCGCCTTAATCCGTAAAAGCACGTACCTTTGCCCGCATCAAAACCGAACGCATCGGTTGGGTCCGGTAGCTCAGCTGGATAGAGCAACAGCCTTCTAAGCTGTAGGCCATTGGTTCGAATCCAATCCGGATCACACAATCCCTCCACCTCAACGGAGGGATTTTTTTTTGAAGCCAAGCCACGAATCCTTCCTCAGCACCCGTCCCGTGTTACGCTGCAAGCTGCCGTTCGTTCCTCACGGCAGGCTTTCCGCTACACCCGGGGCTATTCCGCCGAAGGCGGATTCATCGTCTGCAACTTTCCCTATCAAAAAAAAATCCCGACGAAGAATCGCCGGGACTTAAATCAAAAACAAAAAAAACTATTTTATCCATCGAATGGCTTCGATGCCGTTGTTGGTTTGTACTAACAATGTATAAACCCCAGATGGCAATGCAACCACATTGAGTTGTATGCTGGTCGGCCCATTACTCGGTTGAACGGTGCGAATCACTTTACCCGTAAAATCGACCAAGCGACAGGCTTGTAAGGTTCCCTTACTTAATTGAATATTCAACACATCGCTCGCGGGGTTTGGCGATACACTTACGTTGTGTTGATTCACCACATCGTTAATACCGGCCGGATATAACTCGATGATTTTGGTAATAGTATCGGTTTTACAGGGTCCCACCACAATTAATGTTACCGTGTACACGCCAAAGCCAGAGAAGGTATACGTCGGATTCGTACTGAACGACCCGTTCCCATCACCAAAATTCCATTGCCATTGGGTGCTACCATTGGTACTGTCGGTAAAACTAAATGTTGCCCCATTTTGCGTCCATCCAAAATTGGAATTCTGCGCCGGCAAGGCTTGAATAAAAATTGAATCGGTGTTGCTACAACCAAATGTGTTGGTTACTGTTACTAGCATATTGGTATCGGCGGTAACAACAATGGTATCGCGACGCGTAGTAACGCCGTTGCTCCACAAGAACGTTGTTCCATTGGGTGTATTTGGCCCACCCAAACAATTTAATACCACAGTAGTACCACTACATATAGGAGAAGCCGGGTTCGACGACATGGTTAAGGTAGGCGGATTGCTTGACACCACATTGATGGTAGCGGTAGCCGAACATCCATTTCCATCGATGCCGGTAACGGTGTATTGTGTATTGGCAGCAGGGGCAGCTATTACCGTGGCGCCGGTGGTTACATTTAATCCGGTATTTGGTAACCAAGTATAATTTACAGCACCATTCACCGTTAAATTAACGCCATTGCTTCCGGCACAAAAACCTTGTGGTGAGGCAGGCACGCTCAACGACGGATTGGGATTGGCACTTACCAAACTGCTATCGACCGGCGTAGTATACGATTGGGCGCTGTTGGAACAGGTAACAACACATTGATAAAATGTAGTGCTCGTTAAGGTGCCTGTGGCGGTATTCGCTGTACTGGCGAAGCTTGTCCACGGACCCGCCGCCGAAGAAGCCGACTGCCACGAATAGGATAAGCCGGCAACATTTAACGGATTCGATAACGATAAATTACCGCTGCCCGTGCCCCCGCAAATTACGGGACTGCTATTTACGATATTGCCCACATTCGGAATGCCCGCACAGGGTGTGGGGAATTCGTCGAAGCTAACGTCGTCGAGGTAGATATAGGCTCCGTTGTTAGCCCCTGCAGCTTGACCGGTGCCTAAAAAAATAAAGCGTGTGGTAGTGCTGTTGGTGAAGGTGCTTGGAATGGAAAAGGTGTATTGATACCACGCATTGGCGGCTTGTGTATCGGGCAAGGCGTAGGTGCGATTGCGGGCAATAACGCCTAACCGAATGGCGGTAGCAGTGAGGGTATCGCTATTGTTTACGTACACCGTTAAACTATCCCAGGTTGCCGAGGTATTGTCGCGAAACATCCAGAAACTAAGGTTAGCGTTACTGTTGCCGCGGTTGGAATAATCAACAGCGCGCGACACCAGCAATTGTTGTGTTCCGGCGGGCAGGGTGCGGCTACGGAAGCGAGCAAAGCCGGCACCGCTGTGCGGGTTGGCGGTAGGGTTGGTGGAGGTGGTGCTACGCACCCAAGCATTGGTGGGCGTCATAGGTGGCTTGATGCTCCAATTGGTTGGCGCAAAAGTTACATTATCGAAGCTTTCAGTAGCGAGTACCGATTGTGCTTGAACGGCAGTGGTGGCTGTCAATACGAGGAACGTAAGGACACTAAAAAAACGTGGTATCATAAATTAATTAAGTTGACGAAAAATAAAGGATGCCAAGGCAGGTTGAGTTGAACTTGCTTGAGCGTGGTAATAGACGAATGAAAAATGAGAATGTTAAAGAAAAGATGAAAAAAGATTCAGGCGATGAGGAAGGGCCGCGGGTGTAGCGGAAACCCTGCAGCCAAAAGCCAAAGGACTTATGGGTAGGCTTGTAATATGGTGTTGGCTTTTGGCGAAGCGTTGCAGCGAAAAACGCGACGGGTGATGCTAGCGGTTCATTGGCTTGGCCGCATAAAAAAAGCCCCGAAAAAATCGGAGCTTGTTTAGTGACCGCGTTAGGATTCAAACCTAAAACCTTCTCATCCGTAGTGAGATGCTCTATTCAGTTGAGCTACGCAGCCATCTCGTTTGGCCGAAGCCGTAAGAGGGTGCAAATATACAATGGTTTATGAGATTGCCAAAAAAAAGGTACGAATTGCTAAGCGAGGGGTTTAGGCCATCCGTTTTTCGTGAAAAAGATGGTGTACGATACCGTCGGACAATCCAATTTGAGGAACTAAAATTTTATCGATGCCCCCCCACCGCATGATGGATGTGTAGATTTTAAGTGCAGGTACTATAACATCGGCACGGTCGGCACGCAGGTCGAAATGATGCATGCGATCTTCAACCGTCATGGCTTGCATTTGTTTGAAATAATCGTTGAGTAATTCAGCATCGAGGGGCTTGTCTTTTTTACGCTTGGCCAAGGAAAAAACTTTATTGATGTTTCCGCCTGAGCCAATAGCCAAGGCTTGTGGACCGGGCAGGATATGGTCTTTTACAAACTTCTTCATGAGTGGCCAATCGGTATCGGCCACATCGTTCCGCAACAAGCGGATAGTGCCTACATTAAACGACTGGTTGAGGACGCATGTTTTGTTTTCGTACAAACTAATTTCGGTACTTCCGCCACCTACATCTACATAAACCAATCGCGGGTTATTCAGGGATGCATTGGGCGGGAAGGCTTCGAACAACATGCGGGCTTCTTGGTGGCCGGTGAGAATCTCGATAGATAAACCGGTTTGTTGTTTGATGCGTTTAACAATATCGGGTGCATTACGGGCGTCGCGCATGGCCGAGGTGGCACAGATGCGGTAATCTTCCACTTCGTACACCTTCATAAGCAACTGGAATGCTTTTAACGTATCGG
>JBIKQE010000090.1:0-8056 GCA_044349815.1 Chitinophagaceae bacterium
GAATCAACGACATAATAGAACCTGAATTGTAATTAAACGGATTTTGAGCCCCATAAAACTTTTGCTTGCCACACAAATTAATTACCTGAAAACGCATACAATGTTCGTCGCCTAACGACCATATTTCATTGGGATCTAAATCGTCGGGACTAATTGTTTTCTTCGATAATAATTTATGATCCTTGGCGGCATAAACCACATAAGGTTCATAATACAATACATTTTCCTTCAACGACTTTTCGTGTAAGGGGGTACTTAAAATACCAAAATCCAAATCGCCATCTTTAATGCGCGACACAATTTGTTCGGTAGTAATTTCCGTAATGGTAATGTCTAACTTCGGATGTTTTTTTACAAACGACTTCAAGGTTAATGGCAAAATGCTTGGCGCCACCGTTGGCAAAATACCAATGTTCAAGGAACCAATCAGTTCATCTTTTTGAGAACGAATTAATTCGTCGATCCGATCGCGTTCAAATAAAACCTTCTTGGCTTGCTCCAATATTTTCTTCCCCATATCGGTAGCAATAATGGGATGGTGATTACGATCAAATATCTTAATTCCCAACTCTTCTTCTAACTTCTGAATTTGCATACTCAAAGTAGGTTGGGTCACAAAACATTTCTCCGCCGCCGTTACAAAACTCCCGTTTCGTTCAACCGCTACTATGTATTCAATTTGTGTGAGCGTCATTTTGTATAAATTTTAATTATAAAAGTACACAAAACTTATCAATATTCTTACATTTGAACCTATAAATAAATGTTATGAAAGAAGGGCTGTTTCAACAACTTAAAGCACGCGAAGGACAATATTTCACCGAAAGTCTATCAAAAGGTGGACAATGGCTGAATTACCGCATTTTAAGGGTTGAACCCGGCGAAGTGGATATCGAGGTGCTGGTTCGCCCCGAAATGACCAATCCGCAAGGCATGATTCATGGCGGCATGACGGCCCTCATTTGCGACGAAGTGTGCGGTTTAGCGTTTTACAGCACCGGCCAACCCACGTTTTACACTACCATCAACCTTGTAATCGACTATCTCTATAGTGCCCCGGAAGGCACTAACCTCCTCGCCAAAGGCTATGTAATTCGGCATGGCAAAAAAATTGCCAACGTTGCCTGCGATATTCTCGACCCCCAAAATCGGCTCATTGCCCGCGCCTGCTCGAACTTGGCAAATACCGACAAAGCAATTTTCAACCTCTGCGACGGCGATTCTTAACATTTGAATTATCTTGCACCCCTATGTTGTTCAACAAAAAGATAGTGGTTGTTCTGCCTGCGTATAATGCCTCCAAAACTTTGGAGCGGACCTACCGCGAAATTCCCTTCGATATTGTAGACGAAACCGTATTGGTAGACGATATGAGCAAAGACGATACCGTAGAAGTGGCCCGCCGCCTCGGTATTAACCATATTATTCGCCACGAAAAAAACACGGGTTACGGCGGCAACCAAAAAAGTTGCTACAACAAAGCCCTCGAACTGGGCGCCGACATCGTGGTTATGCTCCACCCCGATTACCAGTACACGCCCAAACTCATACCCTCCATGTGCTACCTCATTGCCCACGATTTATACCCCGTGGTACTCGGTTCGCGCATCCTGGGCAAAGGCGCCCTCAAAGGCGGAATGCCCTATTACAAATATGTTTTCAACCGCTTTTTAACGCTGACCGAAAATATATTCATTGGACAAAAACTCAGCGAATACCACACCGGCTATCGGGCCTTTTCGCGCGAGGTTTTGGAAAAAATACACTACAACAAAAACAACGACGATTTCGTTTTCGACAACGAAATGCTTTCGCAAATCTTTATGGCCGGTTTCGACATCGCCGAAGTAACCTGCCCAACCAAATACTTCGACGACGCTTCCAGCATCAATTTTAAACGCAGTGTTCAATACGGTCTCGGCGTATTGCGCGTGTCCGTCAACCACCGCCTCCACCTTTGGGGCCTCATCAAACACAATTTGTATTAATTTATTTTTTTTCGAAGCGCATCGGCATCGCTTTAGTCATCACCCGTCGCGCTTTACGCCGTTACAAGGTAACCGGCTGCAATCGCGGCTATTCATCATCGTTCGGTTCTTTCTTCAACAAAACCTAGACTTGTTGTTATTCGGGACACGTGCAACAAGTGCCCTTACAATCCTGTAATTCTTTAATCGTGTAATCGTGCGACAGTTGGGACTCCTGGGACAAATAATTATATAATCCTGTAATCCTGCAATTCTTTAATCCTGTAATCCTTTAATCCTATAATCCTGTAATCCTGTAATCCTGTAATCCTGTAATTCTCTAATCCTGTAATCGTGCCATCATCGGCAACCCCATATCTTTCTCCGACAACAAACGTTCCTCCTCCGCTATCTTCCAATCTATCCCCAACGCCGTGTCGTTGTAAAAAACACCACTCTCCGAGGCCTTGTTATAATAATTATCGCATTTGTACGAAAACCGCGTATTGTCTTCCAACACCGCATAGCCATGGGCCATACCCCGTGGTATAAACAATTGCATTTTGTTCTCACTGCTTAATTCCACGGCAATATGCTGTCCGTAGGTTGCCGAATCCAAACGAATATCCACCACCACATCCAATACTTTACCGGTTATTACACGAACTAATTTCGCTTGTGCATGCTCGCCTGTTTGAAAATGCAAGCCACGTATTACCCCATAATTCGAAAACGCTTCATTGTCTTGTACAAATGTTGTAGTCAATCCGGTTTCTGCTTGCCATTGCTGCTGATTAAAACTCTCATAAAAATACCCTCGAGCATCCGAATAAACTTTAGGCTTTATTATCAAACAACCAGGCAACGATGTTTCAACCACTATCATATTAAAACAATTGAATTAATTCCGACAAACAATGAATCTCAAAGGTAGGTTTTTCTGTTATAGTCAAACGATGCGGATTAAAAAACACTTGGGCCATACCCACATCCCGAGCACCTACAATATCAATATCCCATGCATCCCCAATCATTACACTCCTTGCAGCAGTTGCTCCCGCTTCGGCTAATGCATAATGAAATATGGCCGCTTGTGGCTTAATGCTCATAGCCACTTCAGAGGTTATCATCTTATCGAAAAAATGATCGATACCCGCCATCTGTAATTTCTGATGTTGCGTAGCCTCAAACCCATTCGTAATAAGATGCATGGCATAACCCTTGGTTTGCAAATACGTCAAAGCTTCCATCGCAAACGGAAATAAAGTTTTTTGTTGCGGCAACAATTCCAAATACAATTCACCCATTCGTTTTGCACGTGCCTCATCGGGCACCCTATAATGCAACAAGGTTTGCCACATGCGTTTCCAGCGTAACTCTTCTCTATTCAAAAATCCTTTCCGAAATCGATCCCAGAGCTTGTCGTTAATGGCGTGATACACCGTATTAAAATCATCAAAATCGGGTATGCCATTTTCAGCCAAGCCCTCAGCCTCATACACACCGCGTAAGGTCTTTATAGAATTGGTTTCGAAATCCCACAGGGTGTGGTCGATATCAAAAAATAAATGGGTATACATGCTTACTGTTTCACGAAGGGTAATACATTGCGCCCTTGTTCGGTATCGCATTCAATAAAATAGGTACCCGCCGCTAAAAAGGAAACATCGCACGAAAGGGTCGACGTACCGGCCGACGCCCGACCTTGCGATTGCCTCAGCATACGGCCTTGTGCATCCAATACCCGCATAGTCCAATTACCGGCCAATGGCAAGGTCAGCTCCAGCAACACACTTTCTGCTACCGGATTTCCTCGCAAACGCATATCCAACAAAGAACGGGTTGTTTGCCCTGTTGTTGCGGGGAACACGGCACGAACTAAATCGGTTTCCCAAATACCACGCCCATAGGTACCGGCGCGTAACTTCCCCGTAGGGTAAAATATTTCTAAATCGGTAACGGCAGTATTGGGTAAGCCCAAGCCATAATATTGCCACACGGTATCGAGTTCTTTCTTAAAAAACACCCCAACATCGGTACCCACATACATATCATAATTGCTGGTGTCCGAGCCTTTATCGTAGCGCAAGCAATTAGCCGGTACATTGGGCAAGTTATACGTAATGTTCTGCCACGTCATGCCCGTATCGGCCGAACGATATACTTTACGGCCGGCCCCATAACCACCTTTGGTTACCACAAATTCGTTGGGGGTAGTAGGGTGACAAACCACCATAGAACCTTGCTCAAACAAACTGCTCGAACCGGGAATATTTCGTGCATTCCAAAAGAAACCAAAATTGGTGGTAATAAACAATCGGTTGTCGTAACCCGCAATAATATAATTCGCATTGGCCGGCGAAGCATCTAACATCTCTAACTTCGTACTGTAATTGCCCGTTAAATTATTACTGATTTTGCCCCACGAATTGCCATCATCATCCGAGTACCACACATCAGCATAACCGGCTAAAACTTCCGACTGATTTTGGTCGCGCAACAAATAAGGCGTCACCCATGCCCCTTTGGCGGTATCGGGTGTAATTTCATCGTAGGTATCGTTTACCCATTGGTCGTAAGAACGGTACAAAGTACCTCCCCAATACGTAGTATACATAATTTGGTCGTTCTGTGCATGTACTGCCACTTCCATACCATCGCCACCGTTCGTGGCACCCCATACACCGGGTGCAATACGTTTGCGGCCGCCATTATCTTGTGTGCCTCCAATTAAAAATGTTGAATCTTGTTGCGAATGGGCAATTTTATAAAACTCGGTAATAATTAATCCGTCCGACAAATCTTTCCACGTTTGCGTCAATTCGTTGTAACGGTATAAACCACCATCGTTACATACATAAATATAATGGGGAACCAACGGATTCACATCGGCGTAATGATTATCGGCATGCACGGCAGGCAAAACCCCGTCGTTGTACCAATTGGTAATTTTTGTCCAATTAGCGCCCCCATCATTCGAACGATGATTGGTAACATAACCACAATACACGCGTTGCGCATTCAAATGCGAATACTGCAACACTTCATTATCGTCTATGGCATTATTCATTAGCACGGCGGGCGTATTACCCCCATCCAAGCTCCTATAAAAATTTTTATTTGAGGTAGCAATGCCAATCACATTCGAATCGGCCGGTGTAACGCTCAATTCACTGTTGGTAGCTGTTCCAAAATTATAAACAGTAGTCCAAGTGGCCCCACGGTTCACACTCCGAAACACCCCAATCTCGGCGGCCACAAACATCGTAGCCGAATTATACGGTTTGAATTCAATATCCCGATGCAAACCGGCCCGCAAGAGCGTCCACGTTGCCCCGGCATCGGCACTTTTAAACAAGCCATTCGATTGGGCACTGTACAACACTTGGTTACTATCGGGGTGTGCCATCAATTTATAATAAACCACTTGCGCGGTAAAAGGCGTCGACTGTGGCGTAGCCGTCCACGTTTGCCCGGCATCAGTCGATTTATAAACCCCTAATCCATAATGCCACCATCCTTCATTGAGTCCCACCGTGATATACAATATCGACGGATTCACCCGATCAACCACAATATTGCCCACACTACAAAACGGCAATTGGTCGCCAAGCGGCTCCCAGCTATTACCACCCACGGTAGTGCGCCAAATGCCTCCTTTATTAGCCCCTACATAAATAATATTGGTATCGGTAGGGTGAAACGCCACACACGCCAAACGCCCCATACCATTGTAGCCACTGGTGCTGGTGGTTTGCGAAATACTGCGCCACGTGGCCGCGGTTGTTTTCTGCGCCTGTGGTTGCAAGGCCGCATACAACAAACGCTGTGCCTCAAAATCGGGCAGAGTGCCATCGGGCATAACCCGTTGTTTCCAAAACCATTCAGCCCGTTTGTACCGAAGAAAATCATTATCCTCTTCCTCCCCGGTGGCATTCCGTTTCGACGCCATACCGTGCGCATTAAAATACGCCTCGGCGTTCTCACGCACCTCATTCAAATTATTGAAACGACTCAATTGCTCAAATAAGCCTTGGGCGTTTACCGAGGCCGACATCAAACCAAAAAACATCAGCCCGAAACCTAATACTATTTTTTTCATGTGCTCCCAAAGATACAGCAAGGGAATGTGAAACCACGCCCCCAAACCAAGCATTTTTTAGCCCCTGAGTCTATCAAATAAAGCTGAACTAGTTCTTTTCAACGTGTTCAGTCAATGAAGATTGAAAAATTAATGGACTACACGTTGCCAGACTGTCAACTTCCTTTACAATTTCATGTAGCTTATCTAATGAAATTTGATCAAGCACCTCATTCAAGGCTTGATAGGCATTTTTTAAAGAATCATTCATAAGGAAACAATAGGTGATGAAAATACAATTCGTTTGTTCGTCAAATTTATACCTTCCTTCTGAAATGCGCAAACAATAATCCGCGGATTAATAATAGTATAATTGCCACGATGCGCTAAAAATTGCAAAGCATATTGTGTTTTACTTGTTGAATGATTATGTAAGTCAACAACTCGAACAAAATTAAAAGGAAAAACAAACTGATTCAACTCATTTAATTTTCTTAAAAAATAAACGCATTGACTTATTGACCAATTATTTCGGTTAATTCCAAAATTTTTATATAGTTTTTCCAAACAGTCAACCAAATAAAGTTGGTGATTCCGATTACCTACTAAATCAAAACAATTTTCCTCCGTCACGTCAAATTGAACTTCCAGAATAAAGTATATATCATCATATCGAACACGCCCCCAAACCATAGCCATTTCGATATTATTCTCCCAAAAATAATACCCAGAACCTAAGAACTGATGTCGATTCATTTCAGGGGAGTGGTACGCCATAAACGGAGCATTATGCAACACCCAATCGTAGCCTCCCTCCTGTTTACAAGTATGGTGAGCCGTTATTTTCAAGTTATTAATTTGATACGAAATTAGTTTTTCGACTCAATTAAAAAATGTTCTAAAAGAAAATAAATGATATAAACGTTTATACACGGTTCTAAAAAAAAACGCTACATCAATTGCAAAGCAAATAACTTGCAACTCAACCATACAAAATCAACACTATGGACCAATCGTTTTGGAACACCCGTTATGCCGCCAGTGAATATGCCTACGGCACCGCCCCCAATGTATTTTTACAAGAACAACTAAAGGGGTTCCCGCAAGGCAAGCTCCTCTTTCCGTGCGATGGCGAAGGCCGCAATGGCGTTTACGCAGCCACCCTTGGCCATAACACGCATGCTTTCGATATGAGCGAAGCAGGACAACACAAAGCCCAACAACTCGCCAAACAACACGGCGTAAACATCCATTACCAAGTAAACGAATTCAGCGACGTGCAATACCCCGAAAACCACTTCGACGGTATCGCCATGATTTACGCTCATTTTCCCGCCGCGCTCCGTGCGGGCTTTCATAAACAATTAATCTATTGGCTCAAACCCGGCGGCACCCTCTGGCTCGAAGGCTTTAGTACAGCCCACACAGCGTTTCAAGCCATCAACCCACACGCCGGTGGCCCCAAAGACCCCAGCATGTTGTACACCGAAACACAATTACGCAACGAATTTTCAGCCTTAAGCATCCACCACCTCGAACCGTGCGAAATCGAACTGCACGAAGGCCCCTACCATCATGGCCGTGCGGCCGTAATACGATTGGTAGCCACCAAAAAATAGCCTCATAAAATTATTTTTTCAGAAGCTCATCTACCCCTCTCTCCTCAACCGCCGTCTTGCTTTCCGCAGTGCATGGCACTTTGCTCCAATCACGGCTATTTTTCATCGTCCGATTCATTCTTCAGCGGGGGCTGTAGCATCACACAAGCGAACACACCTCAAATCAGGAACAGAAACAGTGTCAATAAACAGAAGAGATTTCAGTCACCAATTGCCGGAGGCAATAGCATACATCTGCGAAGCGAATACGCTTCGCAGAACGGAATACGCTTCGCAGAACGGAACAGCACCGAATAATATCATAATCGATCATGTAATCATTAAATCATAATTTATAAAATCGTGAAATTCTTTCATCGTGTAATCGTGTTCGTCATTCGAAATGCCAA
>JBIKQE010000091.1:0-7982 GCA_044349815.1 Chitinophagaceae bacterium
CGTTTTTCCGCGTCGTATCGTTTGAACGACAGAATGAATATTAATGGGAATGTAGGTTTATACCATCAATTGCCGTCGTATACCACCTTAGGCTTCCGCGATACTGCCGGTCGTTACATTAACAAAGAAAATAATTTACGTTACATACGCAACACCCATTGGGTAACGGGTATAGAATACAATACCAAAAAGAATACGCGCTTTACGGTAGAAGGTTTTTATAAGCGGTACCATTTTTATCCGCAAAGCGTGGTGCGTGGTTTATCGTTGGCCAACGAAGGGGGCGATTTTGGGGTAGTGGGTAACGAAGCCGTTCAATCGGTATCGCAAGGCCGTTCGTATGGTATTGAATTATTTGCGCAACAAAAACTGTACAAAGGCTTTTATGGCATTGCTGCCATTACGTTGTTTCGTAGTCAGTTTACCAACGCCGGTAGCAGCGAATGGGTAGCAAGTTCGTGGGATCAACGGTATATTGTAAACCTCACCGCGGGTAAAAAGCTGAAGCGCAATTGGGAATTAGGAGCCAAGTTCCGCCTTACCGGAGGGCGTCCCTTCACGCCATTCGACACCCTTATTAGTTCCTATGTACAAGTTTGGGATGTAACACAAACCGGCATATTAAACAATGCCTTTATCAATGCCTATCGGTTACCGCTGAACCATCAGCTCGATTTTCGGATTGATAAAAAATACTTCTTCAAGCGTTGGAATTTGAATTTGTATTTAGACATCCAAAACGCTTATGCCTTCAAGGCTACGTTGCCTAGCAATTTGGTTGTAGCTCGCAATTCGGCGGGGCAACCCATTGTGATACCGGGCAGTAATCCGGCCCGTTACGAAACAAAATTCATCACCAATCAATCGGGCACCGTATTGCCAACCTTGGGGATAATTATTGAGTATTAGAGCGCTTGTAAAAATAGAAACCGATTATTACAAGCAGGAACGTGGCCAATACTAATCCAAGTTTAAACTTGGACAAGGGGTTATTAGATGCTTTTTTTATCAATGAATACTCAAGGGGTTTCTCTCGTTCCTTCTTGAGTTTTTTATCCGCCGCTAATTTCTTATTGACTTCGTCGGTATTTAAGGAATCAGACAATGCATCGCGACGTTTCATTAAAGCAAGCATTTCGTCTCTTCTACCTAAACTATCGAGGAGTTCAATTTTTACATCCAAGAATTGTTTTTTCAAGGGACGCACCTGCAACGAATCGGCCATTACCAATGCCGAATCGATGTACAACAATCCTTTATTATAATCGTTCTGTTTAAGATACACTGTTGAATAACTGCAATAAATTCGGGGAATACCATCGGCAATATTGCGAGTTAAACATTCATTTAAACACCAATTTAAATTGGCAGTGGCTAATTCGTAATTCTTTTGCCGAATATAAATATTGATGATATTGTACCTATTTATAATTTGGGCTAATTTATTGGTTTGATTGATGTTGTAATTATCTGATATTTGATAATAATACAACGCACTATCTAAATTCCCTTTCGATTTTTGCAGCAAACCCAAATTAACGTATACGTTCGCCAAAGAATTACTATCATTACTTAGTTGAAATTGCCCTATACTTTCTAAATAATATTGCAATGCTTCATCTTCCTTTTTAATTTCATGCATCAAATTACCTAAATTCAAATAACATAAACCAAGTTTATACGTATCGTTATTTCTCTTATAGAATCGATACGACTGCATTAATTTTTTTTCGGATAATTCGTAATTACCCAAATTCAAATCGGAAACACCAATAAAATACAAAGCGTCTGCCTGAATAGATCGATTACCTAAATAACCATATAAGCTGGCCGATTGCTCGAGATAATCTTTAGCCAATGCGTGATTATTGTTGTTGTAATACCAAGTTCCAAGCTTATAATTGAGCTTCGCTAATGTTGCAGTGTCTTTTTTTGGTTCAACATAATGAATCAGTTCCTTTAACAGTAAATTCGATTTATCGTAAAACCCTTTTTCGCGAATAGCTTGTGCTTTTATATATTGCGACTCAATGTAAAAACTATCTAAAGAAGTTGATTGTTCAGATATGCGCAACACATAATCGGCCAATAAAATACTGCTGTCGGGATTAGTGGCTATATTCGAATTCGCTTTACTTAGCACAGGATTCAGGCGCACTGCTAGCGACTGGCTATCGCCCGATTCACATGCACTGCATATCAATGTATAACCTAAAACAAAAGGAAGTAGATATTTTAAAAGCAATTTTTCCAAATTTTGAGCCCAACTATAATAATAACAGCATCGAAAGTCCTATTATTGTATGCAACAAGATAATGCGAAGATATTCAGAACATAATTATGAAACTCAATCAATTAATTTCTTCACTCAAGTTAACGCCTCACCCCGAAGGTGGCTATTATTGTGAAACATATCGTTCGGGCCACAAAGTAAACGGTTTAGATGGCGATAACCTAAGGGCCGTAAGCACCGGCATCTACTTTTTACTGATAGCGGGTAATTTTTCGGCCTTACACCGCATAAAAAGCGATGAAATGTGGCACTTTTACAAAGGCGCCCCTACCGAAATTATAGAACTTACCGATGCCGGGGAATTGATTGTAACCCTTTTAGGAAACGATATAGAATTGGGGCAAGTTCCTCAATACGTGGTAAAAGCAGGTCATTGGTTTGGGAGCAGGGTATCGGGCGAGGGTGAATATAGCTTGGTTGGTTGCACAGTAGCTCCTGGATTTGAATTTTCGGATTTCGAAATGGGGGAAGCGGCCTTTTTAAAAAACAAATATCCTAAACACGCTCAAATTATTGACGACTTAACCCGTAATTGATTGTTTGCGTTTACGGTAGCGATAATAGAGGCCCCCACCTATGATGATTGCCATCATGGCAGGTAACAATATCAATAAACGTTTATTATCGGCAGTTGCTTTCGATTTCAACTGACGTTCTTTTTCTAACTTATCCATTAACATCAACCTATCGCGGTTCATGTTTTCTATTTTAGTGACAGATTCTTTTATTTCGCTCCCTTTGATAGAATCTTCGGTTCTATCAAATTGTTGTTGCAATTGGAAGGCTTCTTTATACATCCCTCTATCAGAATACATATAAATTTTTCCAACTAAAATATCTTGTTTCAACGGAATCGCTCCTAAGGAATCGCACCAATATATGGCCTGATCGATATAATCCATGGCTTTTGAATAATGCCCCATTTCATATTCTATATCGCCATACGAATATAATACACGTGGAAACCCTTGGAGAATTTTATAGGTTTCACATATCCTGTATACTTCATCAAATACTTCAAGCGCTTTTTCAAATTCCCGACGGTCTTTATAAATATTGGCTTTGTTAAATAAAGCAATCACATAATGGCGATTGTTTTCATTTTCGCCATCGGTTGCCGGCACTTTATTGTAATAATACAAGGCACTGTCTGGATTACTATAACGATACAGTATACCAATGTTATTGTAAATACTCCCTAAATTGTTGATGTTATTTGCTTTTTCGTGAATTGCGGCACATCGTATATAATATTCACGGGCTAAAATGGAATCTTTTAAGTCGAAGTACACATTGCCAATATTTTGGAGTACATGGGCATAATCAATAGACGATTGTTCATTATCAAAAATATTCAATGCCTCATTTAAACTTATTTGTGCTTCTTTAAAACGGCCCAGGTTCATACTAATAAGTCCTTTTAAATTCAAGGCCCTACCCCGATTTTTTTTATCCTTTTTTGCATCAAATCCTTTCAAGGCTTCGTTTACAAACGATTCCGCCTCAATTGAACGCCCGCTATTAGCTAATAAATCGGCCATATTATGATTAATCAACGCAATTTCAAACGGTTTATTCATTTTGGTTTGAACCTCGAGCATTTGCTTGTACATATCCATTGCTTTATCATCGAATCCTTTATTTATGATAATTTGGGCTTTCAACAATTCAATTTCAAAACGCAAACTGTCGGCATCCTGGTTGTTGTTGGTCAAGCGCAACATATAATCGCACAACAACAAGGTACTATCGGGATTTTTAAGTTTTAAATCGATTGCCTTTTTGTATGCGGGTAAAACATACTTGGTAACCGTATCGTCGTTTTTGGTTGTGTTCGCTAAATTGCAGGCAGACCAAGTGCAGAATAAAACCCAAAGAATCAATACATAAATCCATGGATTACGCTTTATTATTGGAAGGACACCTTGCATTGTAAAAGTAAATTAACGTTTATTTTTTAGTGATTTTCGAACGATATCGCGCACTGATAACTTGCCAATTTAAGGCAGTGCATACTGCTTGTATATATTCGGCTCGTTTGTGTTTATACTGTAAATAATAGGCGTGTTCCCAAACATCAATACCAATAAGCGGATAGCCTTTGAGTTCCGAAACATCCATAAGCGGATTATCCTGATTGGGTGTTGAACCTACTTTGAGTTGTCCATCGGGTGTTAGTACTAACCAAGCCCAACCGGCACCAAAGCGAGCGGTTCCTTCGCGAGCCAATTGTTCGTACAAGCCTCCTAAGGAACCAAACGTGGCGTTAATATTCTTCAGTAAATGGGCATCAATTTGAGTTTCTTTTTCGGGAGTTAGTAATTCCCAATACAAGGTATGATTGTAGTGGCCTCCGGCATTATTTCGGATGGCATTTCCGTATTGGCCGGCATCCTTCAATAATGCTTCAAGCGATTTTGTTTTAAGCGACTCAGAAAGGGCAGCGTTTAAATTATTCACATACCCTTGATGGTGTTTATGGTAATGTACTTCCACGGTAGTGCCATCAATAATTGGCTCTAAAGCCTTGTAAGCAAATGGTAAGGGCGCTAAACTAAATTGCGCTTGCACGGCCAAGTGCATCAACAAGAACCCAAGCAAAGCCAATCCTTTTCTCATATGTGTTTATTTTAAAAATCCGATTTTACTTTGTCCCAAAGTTCCGGTATTCGTTTCACCCAAACCAATTCTTCCATTTTCTCTTTCGCATCTTGTACCGGAATACCGAACCAAACTTTGCCACCGGGCAACGATTTACCTACTCCACTTTTCGCCAACACCACCGTATTGCTTTCTATAACCAAATCTTTCGACACCCCTACTTGTCCGTACAACAATACATTATCGCCAATATGTACTTTACCGGCCACACCTACCTGCGCGGCAAACAAACAATTTTTACCAATCACCGTACCGTGGCCAATATGAATAAAGTTATCGAACTTGGTACCACGGCCAATGATGGTATCGCCACTCACCCCTTTATCGATGGTGCAACAAGCCCCTATTTCAACATCGTCGTGAATAAAGGTACGTCCACAGCTTTCCAATTTCATGTAGAGTAAATCGCCGCGTTTACGTTTATTGAAATAAAACGCATCGCCACCAATCACGCTATTACCTTGAATAATAACCCGGTCTCCAATAAAGGTATTATCGTAGATCACTACGCCGGGATGAATAATACAATTGTTACCAATGGTGCAATTGTTGCCAATAAAAACATTGGGCATAATAACGGTTCCTTCGCCAATGCTTGCGGAATCGCTTATCATTTTGGAGGACGGTTCAAACGGACAAAAATGCGTCACTAATTTCACATACGCCAACGCGGGATCGTCGGTAACCAAGAGGGCTTTTCCGGGCGGACAAGGCAGTTCTTTATTAATGAGAATAACCGCCGCATCGCTTTGGAGGGTTTTAGAGTAATATTTTTCGATATCGGTAAAACAAATATCGCCAGGGGTAATTTTATGTGCTTCGTTTATACCGTCTACATATACAGAATCGTCGCCAACCAATTTGGCACCGGTAAACTCAACCAACCACTTAACAGAAACAGGGGCTTTAAACTTCATGAAGGTGTTTTTTACAAAGCGATGCTAAAGATACGCCTCTACATTTACAAATATTAACTAAAAAACGCGAGTTTCAAAGCCAAAACTCGGAATAAAAGAATAAATTATATTTTCAAATTGAATTATGCACATTCCTACCGAGCATGTGTCTATTTTTTTAAAATCGCCTCAAAAAAGCCCTTACCTTTGGATGACCTTTAGAGGTACCCTCCCCGGAGGACTCGGGTCTGGAAAATAAGTATCTTTATATGGTAAAATACATCTTCGTTACCGGCGGGGTAACATCGTCGTTAGGCAAAGGCATTATTGCGGCATCCTTGGCTAAACTCCTTCAATCGCGCGGTTTTCGGGTTACCATCCAAAAACTAGACCCCTACATCAATGTTGATCCGGGAACCTTAAACCCCTACGAACATGGCGAATGTTATGTTACCGACGATGGGGCGGAAACCGATTTGGATTTAGGGCATTACGAGCGTTTTTTGAGCAAGCCCACATCGCAAGCCAACAACGTAACCACAGGGCGCATTTATCAATACGTTATTAATAAAGAACGCGAAGGGGCTTATTTAGGGAAAACCGTACAGGTTATTCCGCATATTACCGACGAAATTAAACGTCGGATTACCTTATTGGGAACACGCCACGAGTACGATATCATTATTACCGAAATTGGTGGAACCGTGGGCGATATTGAGAGCTTGCCTTACATTGAAGCTATTCGCCAAATGCAGTGGGAACTTGGCCGCGAAAACTGTATTGTATTGCACCTCACCTTGGTGCCTTACTTGAAAGCGGCCAAAGAGCTTAAAACCAAACCCACCCAGCACTCGGTTAAGTTGATGAACGAAAATGGTTTATCGCCCGATATTATTGTGTGCCGTACCGAAGAGCCAATAAATGCGGACATCAAGCGCAAAATTGCGCTGTTTTGTAATGTTACCCTCGATGCGGTTATTGAAGCGGCCGATGCGGAAACGATCTACGATGTGCCGCTCAATATGATGCGCGAAAACTTGGATGCCATTTGTTTGGAGAAGCTCAAACTCCCTTTACGCAATGAGCCCGATTTAAAAAATTGGAAAGACTTTTTGGTTAAATTGAAACATCCAAAAACGAAAGTAACCATTGGCTTGGTTGGTAAATATGTGGAATTGCAAGATGCCTATAAATCGATTCTAGAAGCCTTCATTCATGCCGGTGCGGTGAACGAGTGCAAGGTGGAAGTTAAAAATATCCATTCTGAATTCTTAGACGAAAACAACATCAAATCGTCGTTGAGTGGCTTGGATGGTATTTTAGTGGCTCCGGGTTTTGGGAGTCGCGGTATTGAAGGAAAAATATTGGCCATTCAATATGCCCGCGAAAATAAGATTCCGTTTTTTGGTATTTGTTTGGGTATGCAATGCAGTGTGATTGAATTTGCTCGGAATGTGCTTCATTTAGAGGATGCCAATTCAACAGAGGTAAACAAAGAAACATCGAACCCGGTAATTGATATTATGGAAGATCAAAAGGACTTAACGCAAATGGGAGGTACCATGCGTTTAGGCGCTTTTGATTGCGAACTGAACGAAACATCGAAAACACGTGAGTTATACGGCAAGAACTATATCAGCGAACGGCATCGCCATCGTTGGGAATTCAACAACAAGTATTTAGCCGATTTTGAAAAAGCAGGCATGTTGGCTGCCGGTAAGAATCCGAAAACGGGCTTAGTGGAAGTGATTGAAATTCCGGGGCATCCGTTTTTTGTGGGTAGTCAATACCACCCTGAATTAAAATCGACTGTAGAGCATCCGCACCCATTATTTGTTGGGTTTATTGCCGCCGCAAAAGAACAAGCCTCTCGACATAAGTAGTACAAAAACCAATAAATGCGCCTCGGAGTTTATAGCTTCGAGGCGTTTTATTTTATGGTACCATTTATTGCGGGCAGGAACAATCCGTGAGGGATAGAAGCGGCAGCCCGCCGTGATGTACAACAAGCATGAACGGAAAAGCGATGTAGTGCGTGGAGGCTCACGATAGCGCATGCGGCACGAGGCGGCTACAGCGGATAGCCCGGCCGAGGGGGGATGGGAGCACGCCATACGCTGAGGAATACCTT
>JBIKQE010000092.1:0-7967 GCA_044349815.1 Chitinophagaceae bacterium
CATCGGTAAAAAGCCAGCGTTCACATTCGCCGTCCTGAAAAAATTTATTTTGTTTCGGGTCGAACACAGCTTCGATGTCTTTATCTAAGGGGCGAATATATTCAGGGTCGTCGCGATAGATGAGGGTAGGCATTTCGCGAAACGCTTTGGCTAAGGCGGGACTGTTTACCAGAATTTTTTTCATGAACAACAAAGATAATACAATGCCTGCGTGTTTGCTTGTACGCCGTTTATGTGCGATTGCTGTATATTTACGCCCTCAATGCTATTTCGATTATGTCTGCTTCCATCGTTCCTGCCTTTAAGCGTCAATTAAAAAAAGAGCGTCCGAATTTGCGTCGGTTTTTAAAGAAATTCGATACCAAATTTGTTCGTAATATCAATGCGTTGGTGCAAGAAGCAAGTGTGGAAACTTGGGCAGAGACCGATTGTTTATCGTGTGCCAATTGTTGTAAGGTAATGACGCCCACCTTTCGGAAGGCTGACATCGCCAAGGCGTCGGCATTTTTGAATATGACGCCGGCTGCGTTTTACGATAAATGGTTGAAGAAAGACCCCGATACGGGCGATTCGGTGAATAAAACACAACCGTGTCAGTTTTTAGATGCATCGAGCAATAAGTGTTCCATTTACGAGGTACGCCCCTTGGATTGTGCGCAGTTTCCGCATTTTGGGCGCAAGCCGTTTGGCGATTTCAATCATATTCACGAACAGAATATTGATTATTGTCCGGCTACGTTTCGATTTATTACAAAAATGAAAGCGCGTATTGAGCGCGATTATAATTGGTAAGATAAAATTTGTTGTACCTGTTTAGACACCTGCTTAGCGTGGGTATAAATCATAAAATGGCTTCCACCGTCAATCACATAATCCGATTTAATACGTGAAATAGGAAACACGATATCCTTGGTACCGTGTATTTGAAATACTTCGTTTGGTTTTTCGTTTTGTTGCCAGCGTAAAATTTGTTCCATCGACCAGCTGAGGTATCGGTCGCTGATGTGTGCGAAGCGATTTTTAAGGTATTTACCCAAGGGTGTTTCTTTTTGTCCAAACAAGGCATTAATAATATGCGTGTTGTTTTTTAAGGACAGAAACAAGTGGGTTTTATACAAATTTGTTTTTCCAATAAGTCTAAAATACCAAGGTAATTGGGCGCTGTGACTAATACTGGAAATTAGAACAATTTTATTGGGATTGAGGAAAGCCATCATTTCGATGGCCACAATGCCTCCAAAGGAAAGTCCAACCAAGGCAAACGGCTCTTGGGTATTAATGGAGGAGGCCATACGACGGGCATATTGTTGCAAGTTTTCTTTGTCGGAGGGTTCAAGCCATGGCAAATGAACAATGAGGTGTTGGGGGCCCCATTCGAGGCGTTCGAAGGCGCGGTGGTCGGCCCCTAATCCGCTGATGCAATAGACAGTCACAATTATATCATTTCAACCATAATCGAGGCGGCTTCATCTTTACGCAGGCTGAGTTGGTAGCCGGCCACATTCACAGCAATGGGGTCGCCGAGGGGGGCGCTGAGTTCAATAGAAATCTCTTCGTCGGGAATACAACCCATTTCCAGCAGTTTTACATAGAGTTCGGTTTCACCAAAACTGCGGATGATGGCTTTTCGCCGGTAAGGCAATTCGGTGAGCCGAACAACAGGATGCTTGGTTGTGTTCATTGTATTTTATTCACTAATGTGATGCAAAAGTACACCTTTTTAAAGCGTTTGATGGGGATATTCATGCTACCTTTGTGCACCAATGAAAATTCTCATTCATTACCTATCGCGGTATAAATCTTTGGTTTTTCTTTCGTTTTTATTGGCCGGCTTGAATACCGGGTTTTCGTTGTGCGACCCCATTTTATTTGGCAAGTTGATAGACTTTGTAAAACATGTGTTTGAAACCACGGCGGTGAAGGGGCAAGTGAATGGGGTAGAGAAAGTGATTCGATATAATTATCCTGAATCGGACTTTGTGAGGCATTTATTGATGATTATTGGAAGCATGATTGGCGTGGCCATGTTGTCGCGCATAGCCAAAGCATTTCAAGATTATACGGTCAATACCGTAATTCAGCGTTTTGGCGCCGATGTATATACCGATGGTTTGAAGCGTGCCTTGCAATTGCCGTATCAGCGTTTTGAAGATCAACGTAGTGGCGAAACCTTAGCGGTGTTGGAGAAAGTTCGTATTGACAGCGAGAAGTTTATATCCTTGTTTATTAACGTGTTGTTTGGTGTAATTGTGAGCGTGGTGTTTGTGATGATTTATTCTATTTCAACGTATCCAAAGTTGGTGTTGATATACATTATTGGCGCTATATTATTGTCGTTGTTGATGAGTGGTTTGAGTAAGAAAATTAAGTTTATTCAAAAAACAATTGTTCGAGAAACTACGGCGTTGGCGGGTGCCACCACCGAATCGTTGCGCAATATTGAATTGATTCGGAGTTTAGGATTAACGAATCAGGAAATTCGTAGGTTGAACATTACCACGAAAAAGATATTGAGTTTAGAATTGAAGAAAGTAAAGAGTATTCGGGCTTTAAGTTTTGTGCAAGGTACATTTGTGAATTTCTTGCGTCAATGTATTTTGTTTACGCTGACCTATATTGCTTTTCAGGGTGTATTAACCATGGGGCAAATAATCACCTTGCAGTTTTTTTCGTTTTTCATATTTGGTCCTTTGCAGGAATTGGGTAATATTATTATTGCGTACCGCGAAGCGGAAACGTCGTTGAACAATTTTGAAAAGTTGATGAATACGCCGGTGGAGCCAAAGCCGATTAATCCGGTTAAGATTACACAGATTGAAACACTCGATTTTGAATCCATTTCGTTCAAGCATCAAACGGCCCGTCAGTATGCCTTGAAGGATATTTCTTTTTCGGTGAAGCGTGGTGAAACCATTGCCTTTGTTGGTCCGTCGGGTTCAGGAAAAACCACCTTGGTAAAATTATTAGTAGGCTTGTATACACCCGATGCGGGAAATATTTTATATAATAGGGTTTCGTTTAACCAATTAGATATGGAAGCGTTTCGGAATCAGATTGGATTTGTAACGCAAGACACACAATTGTTTGCAGGCACTATTCGAGAGAATTTATTGTTTGTGGCACCACAAGCAAGCGATGCCGATATGGTTCAAGCCTTAGAAAAAGCCTCGGCCACCACCTTAATAAGTAGGGCCGATAATGGTTTAGATACGATTATTGGGGAAGGCGGCATGAAAATAAGTGGCGGGGAAAAACAACGATTATCGATTGCCCGTTCCTTGTTGCGGAAGCCGCATTTGTTAGTATTTGATGAGGCTACCTCGGCCTTGGATTCCATTACGGAGGAAGCCATTACGAATACGGTGAAATTAATTTCGTCGGAAAGAAATCAGATCAATATTCTTATTGCACATCGCTTATCGACCATCTTACATGCCGATCGTATTTATGTATTGGAAAAGGGGCAAATTATTGAAACTGGCAACCACGATAGTTTGGTGGCTGAAAAAGGGCTTTACTATGCCATGTGGCGTCAGCAAATTGGTGAGCGCCAATTGGAATTGGAAGATTAAATAAATTACGTATATGTCAAACCAAAAAATTCCCAATCGATTTTTAAGTCTATTGAACAAGCGTTGTCCGAATTGCCATCGCGGCAATTTGTTTACCAACAAACGTATTTTTCCTTTGGGCCACATGTTAGATATGCCGGAGCATTGCCCCGTATGTGGACAGAAATACGAAATTGAGCTTGGATTTTGGTATGGTACCGGTTATGTGAGTTATGCCTTGAGTGTTGGCTTAATAGCTGTAATTGCCATCATTTTTTCTTTAACGGTTGGATTTTCGTGGCAGAACAATTCTGTTTTTTGGTTCATAGGCGTAATGATTGTAGCCATGATATTGTTACAACCTATCATCATGCGTTATTCGCGGGTATTGTACATTTATTTTTTTGTAAAATACGGTGAGGGTACCAAGCTGAAGAGCAGCGAATAAACAACGTGTAGAATATTTTTGACCTTGCCTGATTTTTAATTGAATTGGCATGTAGAATAATTTTATTTTTTTCAAATCATTAATACCTCGATTTAGTCAGTTACAATTCGTGTAAGGATATGCGGATTAATTTTGTGCGCAATAAATTATCCTCAATACTTATGAAAAGAATTATATCCTTTTTTTGTTTGTTTTTCTGTATTCATTTTTCAGTTTTAGCCCAGCAACATACCATTTCGGTGTTCGCGCCAACTTGTTCGTATAGTGGCGAAACCATTACCATTACAGGAACTAACTTGAGTGGCGTTACGGGGGTATTAATAGGGGGCATACCCGCTGCTTCATTCAATGTGGTTAATAGTACCACCTTGCAAGCGGTGGTGGGTGCAGGGGCTACCGGTTCAATTACAGTACAAAAACCAGGGTTTACCAATGCGGTATTGAGTGGCTTTACTTTTTTCCCTTATCCTACAATCACCGGCATTGCCACCGATTTTGGTAATTATTGGTCTACCAATACTACCTCGCCGAGTGCTGTTTTTCCGGATAATTCGCATAATTTATTGTCGTTTACATACGGCGGTGTAACGTATTCAACCGGAGTGAATGATGCTATGTTGAGTAATCAGAATGTGACCTTTACTTCGGGAAAGTTTAAAGCATTACCTACCTTGATTAATGGAAATGTTCCCACACCATTACCGGCACAATTGTATATTGTTTCGGCCTCTTTGATTGATGGAAACTTACAACAAGCCCTCGTTTCACATCCCAATATCAGTTCATTGAATTTTGAAAATGTTTTAACCGATGGTATCAATGGGTTGGACTTAGGAACAGGTTACACCAATTTGCCAAGCAGTGCAGTAATGAACCTATCTGTATTTTCCATCGATTCTTCTAAGATTAATGATAATGAGCCAGATATTGTGATTACGCAAATAGCTGCTCCAACATCAACAAATACAGATACATATACATTCAAAGATGTCAATGGTAATGTTGTGGGAAGTCCAACGTGGGTGAGTATGCAACAGGTTGCACGATTGGGTTCATATCGACTTGATCTTTTTTCGGTAGCCGCCGGTTTACCATGGGGACTAACTGTTCCAAGTTCAGTGATAAATAATACATCTACGTATAATAATACCTCACGTGATATTCGTTTTGTGGCTTTTCGTTTATCGGATTTTGGAATTAATGCATCTAATTATCACTTAATTAAGAAATTAGAAATTGTGCCATCAGGTGTGAGTGATGTTGCGTTTGTAGCGTATAATGCGAATGCTATCAATATACCGCCGGCCGTATCGATTAATACAGCAAGTAGTACGGTTATTTGTACTACGGGTGGTTCTGCATCATTGAAAGTAAATGTGATTGATGCAATTGGCGGAGCAATTACGTATGCTTGGGAAGTATCTACGAATAATGGAAGCACATGGTCAAGTGTAAACAATGGAGGAATATATAGTGGAGCAACAACGGCTAACCTGCAAATTACTGCCGCTACGGCCGGTTATCAGTATCGTGCTGTGGTGAGTGAATCTGGGTTAACTATTCAAGGTGTAAGTCCCGTATTTACTATAACCGCTGTTTCCGCTACACCGTTATCAGGCACCTTAAATCCAACGGCCACTGTCAATACGTGTTTGAATAGCAATACACAATCGTTGTTGAGTTTGGCACCTAGCGGTGGAACAGGTTCGTATTCCTACCAATGGCAAAGTTCTATTACATCGGGTAGTGGCTTTACCGATATTCCAGGTGCCAATGCATCGGCTTATATTATTCCGGTGAATGCCACAGGAACTAAATATTATCGTGTTGTAATTACGAGTGGATGCTTAAGTAATACCTCGGCGCAATCAACAGTAACCGTTTCAGGAAATGCTATTACATCGGTTACCCCGGCGGCTCGTTGTACATCGGGTAGTGTTGCATTGGGAGCCGTGGCAACTGGTGGAACTATCAATTGGTATGCTACTTCATCGTCGGCTACCTCATTGGGTAGCGGTTCAACATACAATACACCGTCATTGAATGCCGACTCTACTTTTTATGTAAGCACTACAACAGGTTCTTGTGTATCTGTTCGTGTTCCTGTTAGAGCTACTATAGCCTCGAGCATTAATTTCAATGCGACCAATTTCAATGTCACCAATGCCAGCGATGTAGTTGTTCCTAATACATCCATTATTTCATTCTATACCAATGTATTATCACCAGGAAATCATACGGTATATTATCGTATTACCGGTGCCAATGCCCAATCGGGTTCAGCCATGGTGAATGTGAGCGACGGGGTAGGTACGTTTGTAACCCCCACGTTGAATACAGTGGGTTCCAACACCTTGGTTATAGACAGTATTGGTGTGTTGAATACTGTAGGTTGTGCACGTTCAGTAAGCAGCACCAATACATTTGGTTTCACTACCTCCTCGGCTAGTCCGTTGCCGGTTGAATTACTGTATTTTGATGTATATGCCGGAAGTGGGAGTGATGTGGTTGCACAATGGGCTACAGCACAAGAAGCTCAGAGTGAATGGTTTGTTTTACAACGTCAATCAGGCAGTGGTTCATGGGTAGATGTAACGCGTATTCCCGCTGCAGGCCATAGCCAAGAACTTCGTCGTTATGAAAGCCGCGATGAGAACGCCCTTCCGGGGATTAATTATTATCGATTACAACAGATTGATATTGACCAACACATAAGCTATTCGCCTGTTCGTCAGATTCTTTTCAAACAAGGAGAACCTGTAATTATTGTATACCCCAATCCGGTTCAAAATATTCTGACCGTTCAATCGGCATCAATAATGAATGATATTCCTTATGAGTTGACAGACATCTGTGGTCGTGTACTTATAAGAGGCCGATTCAACGAACAGGTCAATCGATTGTCGGTTGAGAACCTATTAAAAGGAATCTACTTCCTAAAAATAGGCGAAGGGGTCGTACAATCATTCCGAATTATTCGTGAATAAAATAGCTTACTACCCTTTCCGAAAAAAAGAGGATTAGTGATGATACGTTTTATTCATCGACTTAGCTGCCTGAAACGCCATTTTTAATAAGCTATCATTTTTTAAACCTGCCTTTTCGCGAGCGGCTTCCTCCGATATATTCAATTCCAACAGGCCTTGGTAGTAACGATACATGGCTGCGGCCTTTTTCATGGCATGGTTTACCATTTCGTTTTGTTGTAATGTAGCTTTGCCAAAATCGGCAATATCGTAACGCAATTTGCGGGCGCGTTGTACAAACGATAAAGGAAACAGATGGTCTACGCTATAACACGAATCGTCGAAGCGCATTAATTCGGACAATTGCATGCGGCAGGTTGTAAATACGGGTCCATCATTGCCTAAATCAATGATGTAGGGTGTTTCCTCATTACTCCACAATTTATCGCTTACAATTATTTGTAAATATTCGCCTGTTTTGCCATTGAAACGCAGTAAATCGTTGAACGTTGAAAACGTGAATAACAAGACAGTCTTCTTTAGTTGGTGACCGATACGGCAGGTAGTGTGTAAACTCACTAAATCGCTTTGGTCGAATACAACACGGTGACACATAAAGGAATCGATCAAATACACATTGGGGATAGTCGATGGAATCATTGCTTTCAATTTATTAGTTAGCACAAAGATTTTCAATCGACTACGTAACGAGTTTACGTACTTATACTTATTTTTACGTAGTGGCAACATTATTTGCAAGACTATGAAAAATAAACAAGCATTAACGCGTTATCGTTTAATTGACAATCGCATGACAAATCGCCAAAAACCGGCCCCTTCTTTGCAGGATTTGGTGGAGTATGTTAGCGATAAATTGGGGACAGCGGTTTCAACATCCTGTATACAGAAAGATTTGTATGCCATGCGCTACGATGAGTCGTTGGGATACTCGGCCCCAATTGCTTGGGATTCGAATCGAAGGGGGTATGTGTATACCGAACC
>JBIKQE010000005.1:0-28611 GCA_044349815.1 Chitinophagaceae bacterium
AACCCAAGCGTTCGCGCATGGAAAAGGCATCGAGGAGGGCTTGGGTGGGGTGTTCGTTGGTGCCATCGCCGGCATTGATGATGGCGGCATCGATGTGGTTGGCCAAGAAATGCGGGGCGCCGCTGGCACTGTGACGCATCACCACCATATCCACCTTCATGGCTAAAATGTTTTGTGCGGTATCGATGAGCGTTTCGCCTTTCGATACGCTGGAACCGGAGGCGCTGAAGTTGATGGTATCGGCACCGAGGCGTTTTTCGGCCAATTCGAACGAAATACGGGTGCGGGTGGAGTTTTCGAAAAATAAATTCACCACCGTGGTATCGCGGAGGGTGGGCACTTTTTTAATGGGCCGTTTCAGTACTTCTTTAAAATTATCGGCGGTTTTGAAAATCAACTCGATGTCCTGTGGAGTCAGGTCTTTGATGCCGAGAAGATGTTTGGTACTGAGCGACATACGCGAACGGAGTTTATTTTCTTTTTTTTGCCGGCGCTTTGGCGGGGGCGTGTTGGGGTGAGTTTTTTTTCAATACAACTTTGTCTTCGCCATCTTGCTCTTTCCAAAAGACTTTTACTTTTTCCGAAATGAGCGAATCGACGGTGAGTCCTACATAATCGGCATGAATGGGCAATTGCCTACTAAAGCGACGATCGATGAGGGTGAGGAGTTCTACTTTGGCGGGGCGACCGAAATCGAGGATGGCATCGAGGGCGCTCCGAATGGTGCGGCCGGTATAAAGCACATCGTCCACTAAAATCACTTTTTGGTCTTCAATGCGAAAGGGCATTTCAGTGGCATCGGGAACACGTTGTTGGCCTTTATTAAAATCGTCGCGGTAAAAGGTGATGTCTAAGTTACCTCGGCGGACTGGTTTTTTTAATATCGTATTAAGGTAGTTAACGAGGCGGTCGGCTAGCAGTAAACCACGTGGTTGTATAGCCACAATCACCGTTTGCGAAAAGTCGCCATGGTTTTCAAGCAACTGATGCGCTAATCGCTGAATTACAACGTCTAGTTTCCGGCTGTCTAAAATGGTTTTCACGGCGTTCAAGTGTGAGGGCAAAGATAGGCGATTTCCCGTTATCGTGGTAGTGGCCGTTGCAGGAGGTAACCATTGTAGGTTTTTACGCCGTTCAATTGCAATAAAACGGTTTGGTTGATGGGGCGAATCAGCCAACGGGTAAAGGCGAAAGGTCCGCCGGGTTCAATGGTAACTTGTATAGTTTTTTGGGTGGGCGAAACCGGGAAACTATAAATATAACGGAGAAGGCCATATTGATAATCGGTGGCGGAGTGCACATTGAAAGCATATTCCGATTCAAGCTGTTCTTGTTGATTGAAGACCTTCAATTGAAGGGTAGGCATAATTTCGTTGTGGTTGTCGATGCGCGTCCACACCGAAAACTCCATCAGGGTATCGGTGGTGGAAGAACGGATTTTAGTTTTAAGAAGCGTTTTTTCTTGTTGTCGATTGCTATAAAGCCATTCGTTCATGAGTCCGAATTGTACCCCTTGCCAACTAGTTTGTTGTTGATATAAACTATCAAAGTGGGTTACGATGAAGTTGCGGTATTGATGCAAATTTTCGTTGATAGGCACGCGGTAATAATCAAACAAGGAATCGGTGAAAATTAATTCACCTTTTTGCCGTAAATAATTTTCGCCTTCGGTGGGCGTATAATTTTTTTGATGCACCAACAACAATGTTTTTTCTTTCGGCCAAGTCGGCAAGGGTTCGCGTTCAATGATCGGATTCGCCCCCCATTGTCCTGAACGCAAGGTATTGAAGGTAGATGCCCGCGATAATTTGGCCGTGAGCCACGGAATGCCGCTAGCACAACTTAACTCAACCAAGCGTTGGGTAATATCATACGCTTCATCGCCGCGTTCAAATTTGCTGTTCCATGCACAGTTTAAGGGTAAGCCAAGCATGGCGGCGGTATGTAGAGTATCGATGCCCAAGGTTTGCAGTTCCTGTTGTTTTTCCGCCGAAGGCAAAAAATAATTTGTAGTATAACCACCGGCATGAATGTAGCGCATGTTCCAGGTTTGGAGTCCTTGGATATCTAATACATACCCCATCGTAAATAATATCATCAACGCCGTGAATACTATCTTCGATGAACCCGTGCTTCTTCGCCACAATTCAAACCGATACAAAGCATACACCGTGAACACATAATAAAACAACCACGCAAAACGCCCCGGCGAACGAAATTGTTTGATGAAGGGGAACACATCGAGCAGGTGCTCCATGCCCCAACGAAAGGGTAGAGCCATCGCATAAAACAGTAACAGAATAGCAGTGAGCAGTAAACTGTTGAGGGCTTTGTTTGCACTGAGTTTGAAGGGGCGGCGACGAATTAAACGAACAATAAAATAAATCCCGGTGGCCATCAATACAAACAAGGTAAAGAGTCCAACGTATGCGGCGCCTTCTTCTTGTCCTTGCTCCACAGGTATTGGTAGTATTTTATTGAGGGTTTCCACTACCATGCCATGTGCAGGCAACAACACCGTTTCGGGAATGGCATGATAATCTAAAAATCCAAAAGGTGCTGTTTCGCGGTCGTGTACGGGGTCGCTGATTTTTTTAATCAAGCCTAAGCCAATGCCGGCTATCAACACCACGATTAAGGGATAAAGTACCGGCTTGCTTCGCCATTGCCTTGTTTGAATTATATACACCACACTGAACAAGCCTAAAAAGGCCAAGCCCGAAAGCAACATATAGCCGTTGTTGAAACCAATGAATATTACCAAGCATAAGGTGCTTACAAAAACCCACGACGAGTGTTGCTTCGGCGAAGCCCAATACAACACACTATACATAAGGGCTGGAATATAAATGAGATAGGCCAAACCAGCGTGACCACAAACTACGCGTAACCATTGTGGCGATAAGGCAATAATAAAAAAGGCACCCCATGCACTCATCCAAGCACGAATGCCCAATAAACGCGCCGCCCCATACACATACACGGCCGCCAAGGGAATGCTATATAAAATAAGTCCGTTGGTGATGCCCACCACATACCCCGCCACGGGCAAACCCCATCGATGCAAGGTGTTCAACAACACACTCACTGAGGCTTGCGCATCGGTCATAAACAACACATCGAAGTTGGGAAACAACTGATTCGATAAGGTCAGTCCACGACCATACACCGTATGAAAATACGTATTGAATAAAATTTGCCGCCCATCGGTATTGTTCATGATGATGAACGTGTTGGGGTGGAATACTACATCGCCTAAAAGCCAATACAAATAAGCCAAACAGCTAATCAGTAAACACAATACAGGCAAATAAGGTTTTAGGTTTCGCATTAGTGAACAGCATTTGGACCTTCAAGGGTTTGATAGGGTTTGAGCACACCCCATGCACGAAAACTTCGCGTGAGCATATCCATAATATACTCGTCGTTATAATCGTTGGTGCTCCAGGTGCCCACATTGCAATGGGTGGGCATGGGCACCAAGGTATCGGTTTGTTGCATCAGGTGCAAGAGCACTTGTTTTTGTTCTTCGTGGGCCTTGGGTTCAAGGGGAAAACTCGAGGCAAATAAAACCACACCAAAAAGGCCAAGCCCCCACACATAGTTCTTTTTCGTTTCAATTGCCAAGTGCGCCAACAATTTCATACTGCTGTGCAAGTAGAAATAAATAGCGGCCAAGCTTACCGGAATAATCACATCGTAGCGTATAATCAAGGGGCGGTAAGAACGATACCCACCTAAAGGCAATAAGAAAATATAGAGCAACACAAACAAGCCCAACACCATGCCCCGATGGTAAACTGCTTGTCGATCGCTCGGCGAAAGGTACTTAAGTAAAAAAGTATTGAGTCCAACAAAGGCCAACAACACCGGCCATATCCAATTCCGCGAAACCAAGTGCCACAGGCCTTTGAACAATAAAAGATACCGTTGTCCCAATTCAATCGAGGTGTTTTTTTCGCTGTTGAACCGCGCCACATAAAAGGCATACAAACAGCACAACAAGAAAACACCTAAGCCGATGTACACACGGGGTTGTTTTAAAAACGCCCGCCATTTCGAAGCCATTGGATGGAACCACGCCAGGGCCCCCACGGCACACGCCACAAAATAAATGGGTTGCACCAAAACGGAACTAAGCGACAAAGGCAGGGCGAACACACAAGCCATCATCGTCCAGCGCAAGGAAACTGTGTTGTTTTTTTGATATGCCCGATACAAAGGCATAAAATACAAGGCCATTAGCATCAGGGGAAGACCATAGAAAAAAATATAACTCGGCGACCGGTCAATGAGTCCAATGCTTTCATACAAGGCATTGTATTGAATAAACACCGAACTCAACAGCAAGAGCAATACCCGATGGAACCACCCCGGATTTTTTTGAACAAACACATACCCTTGCACCACCCACAAAAACAAGCTATGTACTACCATTGCGGCCGAGGCCGTGGTTAAATACACACTTTTAATTGGGTCGGAAAGCAGGCTATGAATAAAAGCATACACAGCATGGAACCAAACATAATTGGCGGCGTGACAAAAATATCGGCCGGCGCCGGCATACATTTTGCCATACCAAGCCGCTTGGAATCCCCACGGGTCGGCCATCACCTCTTCGTACCAACGGAAGGGCAAACCAATACGTGGGTAATCGCCATCGATGGGTAAATGGTAATAATGCAAGGCCGAAAGCACGCAATGAACAAGCCAAAGCAAGGCCAAGAGGGCCGTTACAACAATAGACAGTTTACGATTCATGTTTACTTATCGCCACCACTGCCTTTAAAGGCATCGTCGGCTTGTTTGAACAACACATTAAAAGTAGTTAAAGAGCCGTAAGCGCGGGTAATGTATTGTTGCAAATCCACTTTTTCAGCGTCGTTCAGCACCTTGTGGGCATTAATTTGTTGTTCCAACACCCGAAGGCGGTCGCGCACCATCACAATTTTATGAAAGAACGTTTCAATAGGAATTTCCTTGCCTTGCATGGTGTCGTCGAAAGGTTTTATTTCAAGCGTTCCCCCTTGCCATTTAGCGGCAATGGGCACACGCTCCGAAATATCGCTGCGTTCATCGAGCACCTTGTGCAACATCATGGCGAGGTCGGCACTGTTAATGAGTCCGCCCGGTTCACTGGCTTCGGTACTGCTGAGCACGCGCAAGCCCTCAAAGTTTTTTCCTATTTGCCTTACCGCATTGGCTGTTTTAAACCAGATGCTGTAAAAATCGGTGCCGGCATCTACAATCACGCCGCGTCCAAAATTGGGGTGTTCCACCCTCGAGCCAATGCCAAGTTCCATATACAATTCAATTTGTGGCCAAAGATAAGCAGGAAGCCTACATCACACCATTTTTAGGTATGGGCTATTGACGCTTATTTTATTTTTTTGAAGCGCATCGACGGAACTTTATTCAGCGGTTTTTCCATCCTACGCGTCGGCCGCGGCCGACTAGCTACAGCCGGGGCTTCCGCCTGAGGCGGATCATCGTTCGGTTCTTTGGTCGGCTTTTTTTGTCTGAATTAGTATGATGAAGATGGAACGATGACAAGATGCGTCGACTTTGAAAATCATGAAAACACTTATAATTGTTTGTTTTTTTAAACTTTTCTGTTCTTATCCTCAAGTTTGTATGATCATTTAATGGTCACCTTAGAACTATAAGTCACCATTAAGCAATTTGTTTTTTTGGACAAATGCGCTTTTTGCGACATCGGTTCTATGTTGGTTTGCCCCTATCGGTCCGGTGTTCCGCACCAACCGAAACGGGTTGTTTTTGAACTATGATTGAATTGATTATTTGATGGACTATGATTAGGTTACGAACTAAAAAATCATCGTAATCATTCAATCCTAAAAATCATAGCTCAATGGCCGTTGCAGGAAGCAACAACATAACACTACGAAGCGAATACGCTTCGCAGAACTGAGATTAGCTTTTTTTTCTGTCCTTTAGGTACTTTTAAACGACATAAAGGACCTAAACGACAGAAATGGCTTTGTAGGTAAAAATGCGTTATTAATCAGCCTGCGAAGGCGTGCGGAATAATAATTTATTCCGTAACGTCCTCGCCAAAAAAAATTGATGGAATAAACGAATACGGCGAGTGACATTGCAGAGAATTAAACGCTACAGTTGTCGGAAGCAACAAGATAAAACAGCGAAGCGAGCAAAATAACATGTTAGAACTAAAATTTTCTTTTTGTCGATAACACCAACAAGTGCTCCATTTTTTAAGGCAGTCGGTTCGTTATTTCCGTACCGCCCCATTCTACCACGGTAAAGCCTTTCCGGGTTTTATGTAGTGGACTTAAATCTTGTTCGGGAATGGATTGGGCATAGGGAAGCGCTTGGGTGAGCATCATCACCCGAATGAGTGTTTCGGGTTGTGGACTTATGTGTAATTCGGCTTGACGCGTATATGCCGTGTTGGCAAAATGAATGAGGTTGTAGGGATTGTTTTCCATGCGCGGAAGCCAATGCATGATGAACTCGTTGGCTTCGCGTCGGTTGAGTCCAAGGTAGGCTAATTTCTCTTCCAAAAAGGCCGCGGTATTTTTTCCCGCCACCACAAATCCGGTAGGGGCTTGAAGTGGCTCGTGCATTTCTCCTTCCCAAAATAAGCAGTAATAGGTTTGTCCGTTGACATCTATCAGGGTACCATCGGGATGGGCCAATACTTGCCAACCTTGTGCCGGGTATTTAGGATAGGTATGCGTTAAGTTTCCTTGTAAGTTTACACGAACCGATACCGATTCGGGTTTTTCGGGATATACATAAATCAGGGGTTTTTCTAAACGCATAATGATTTCGCCTAATTCGATATGCAGGGAATAGGCCTTGTTTACTTTGAGCTTGATGTGGTATTGATGAATTTCATGGTGTCCTGAGTTGACATCCACATCGAGTGTGTATTGCCCCGGTGAAAGTTTTTTGAATTCAAATTGGCCGTTTTCATTGCTTAGCACGCCGAAAAGTTTGCCATCGGCCGAGGTGAGTTTAATGTGCGCATAGGGAATCGCTTCTCCGTTTTTATGCGATTGTACGGAACCCGTTACATACGCGGTGTTCCCCAAGATGGCTTTTTCTTTTTTTATAGTAACGATGGATTGTTCAGGATCGTCGGGAACAACGGGTTTAAACAATATGCAGGACGATAGTAATAATCCAAGAAAAAAAATGATGGGTAATTTGAGCGACATGATGCGAATGTGTAATGAAGTTCAAAGTAACGGCGTTTGGATATTATTTCCTATTAAGAATAATGGGAATTATTTTGAATGATGAAAAAGCGATACCGGTGCGCTTATAAAAATATCCAGTGAATAGTTATTCAGGCAGGTATGTTTTTTCTAAAATTCGTTGTTGACTTAAAAATATAATTTTGTTATTTTCAGGATTTATTCTAATTCCTTGCGCTTGCCAGGGTTGTGTTATATTGCCTTTTCCTCCTGTGTAAAAATGCAATACGGCATTTAGTGCAGGTTGCAATGAATTAATGTTTGGTATATACTTTTTGTAGTAACTAAAAAATGGGGAAAAGCGAATAAATGAACAACGTATGGTATGATTATATGCACGATATATTTTTGCTTCTTCTTCAGCTACTCGTAAAACGATGTATGCTCGTGATGCATTTTGGCATTGATTGATAAAATCATTGTCGTTGATGATTGAATTTTTGTAAATATTTTTTTTAGCATTACTAACTAATGCTGAGTTCAACCAATAAGTGCAATTTTTGAAACAAATGACAAAAAAGCTTTTGAGGGCTTTTTTGCCATTTGACCAAGTAGTGCAATCTTTGGAGTATCTATGTCAAAAAACTACACACAGCTCAGTTTGGAGCAAAGATATCAGATTCAAGCCTTTTTGGCAGCTGAAAAGAGTCAAAAATTTATAGCCGAGAATTTAGGGGTTCATCCGTCGACCATTTCAAGGGAAATTGCTCGAAATACGGCCAAGCGAGGACGAACAGCATTGACTTATTGCGCAAAAAATGCTCACAGGAAAACAATCATACGGCATACGCATAAGCCAAAAAAAAGCATTCTAACTACAGATATGAAGGAGAAAATTGCGGAACAACTTCGCAACGATAGATGGAGCCCTGAAATAATTTGCCGAGTCGCATTAATGAAAGGGAAACCGATGGTCAGCCATGAGCGGATCTATCAATGGATATGGAACTGTAAGAAAGAAAATAAAGCCAAAGACCGAAAATACAAAAAGCTTTACGAGTACCTCCGACATGGTAAACGGCGCAGAAAACGGGGCAAAATAAACGATTGCCGGGGTATTATACCTAACAGGGTTCCCATTGAAAAAAGGCCGAAAATTGTTGAAAAACGTAAGCGTTTAGGTGATTTAGAAGTCGATTTGATGATTGGGAAAAATCACCAAGGAGCATTATTAACCATTATTGATCGGACAACCTTATTTACTCGTATTTGTAAAGTAGAGAATAGGGAGGCCCAAACGATTTTGAAAAGTGGATTAAAAATGCTAAAAAAAATGCCCTTTGATATTAAAACGATTACTTTCGATAACGATAAGGCTTTTTCAATGCATCAGGAAATAGGAACTGCCGTTAAGGCAAAAACCTATTTCACACGTCCATATACGAGTCAAGATAAAGGAAGTGTTGAAAATAGAATTGGAGTAATAAGACGTTTCTTTCCTAAAAAAACAGACCTTACATTTGTAAGCGAACAGGATGTAAAAATTGTTGAACAAAACTTAAACAACCGGCCAGTAAGAAAATTTAATTATTTAACCCCTAAACAAGTGCTACAACAAAAAATTGCACTTATTACTTGAACTTACAATCTTTTAATCGTGTAATTCTTCAATCTTTTAATCGTGTAATTCTTTAATCCTGTTATCGTGCATTTCTTCAGTTCATTGGCGTATCGGGTGTTGACCCGCCGTAGGCGGCTAGCCGGGATTGTAGTGGAAAGCTCCCCGCCTTCGGCGGGGACTTGGAACGGAAAGCCCGACGGTTGATGATGCGAGCGATGAAGATGCCGCTTCAAGAAAAAAGTGTGTGAATTGGTTTTTTGTGTTTGCCTAGGTTCTTGTATCTTCAAGGTTTAAAATTAATAGGATGCGATTGTTACGTTTGGCTTTTTTGTTGCTTTTTGCGGAAGGGGTTTTGGCGCAGGGTGCGTGGAATGTAAACAAACCTGATTTGCCTTTGAAGCCGTATTCGTTTGCGGTAAATGAGGGGACCTGGATGAATTTGGATGTTAGTCCGGATGGACAAGAAATTGCGTTTGATTTGTTGGGTGACATTTATGTGATGCCGATTGCCGGCGGTGAGGCGAGATGTTTGCGCAAGGGTTTAGCCTTGGAAGTGCAACCTCGTTACAGTCCGAATGGGGAACAAATTTTATTTACATCCGATGCGGGTGGAGGCGATAATGTATGGGTAATGGATCGGAATGGAAGCAATGCGCGACAAGTTACGAAGGAGAATTTTCGGTTGTTGAATAATGGGGTATGGTGTGCCGATGGTCAATACATTGTGGCACGCAAGCATTTTACGTCTACACGTTCTTTGGGAGCGGGTGAAATGTGGATGTATCATATATCGGGTGGTGAAGGGATACAGTTAACTGCGCGCAAAAATGATCAGCAAGATGTAAATGAGCCGAGTTGCAGTGCGGATGGGAAGTATGTTTATTACAGTGAGGATATGTATCCGGGTGGATATTTTCAATACAATAAAGATCCGAATAATCAGATTTTTGTCATCAAGCGTTTTAATCGGGAAAAGGGCTTGATTGAACCCGTAACGGGCGGTCCGGGTAGTGCGTTTCGTCCGCAGATTTCGCATGATGGAAAGACCTTGGCATTTGTGAAACGGGTACGAACGAAGACCGTGTTGTATTTACGGAATATGGAAACGGGTGAGGAGTGGCCGGTGTTTGATGGATTATCGAAAGATCAATTAGAAGCTTGGACAACCTTTGGCGTTTATACCGGATTTGCATGGATGCCGAATGATGAGGCCATTGTAATTTGGAGTGAAGGAAAAATTAAGAAGGTGTTGGTGAGTGGTTTCAATGCGGTGAGTGAAATTCCGTTTAAAGCAATGGCGTCGGGACAATTAGCGGAAACTGTTCGGTTTAAGCAATCGATTGACCAATCGTATTTTAGTCCGCATGTGATTCGTCAGGCACGTACATCGCCTGATGGTAAGTGGTTAGTATTTAATGCCGTAGGTTATTTATGGAAGAAAGCGTTGCCGAATGGCGAACCCGTACGTTTAACGCAAGGAACTGATTTTGAATTTGAGCCCAATTTTTCGTCTGATGGTAAGCAGTTGGTTTATGTAACATGGAACGATAGTAGTTTAGGTACAATAAGACTTATTTCTTTTCCGGACGCTAAGGATGTTCGGGTATTGAATGTACGGAAAGGGATGTATCGTACCCCATCGTTTTCGCCGAGTGGACAACATGTAGTGTATGTAAAAGAGGAAGGAAATACGGCGATGGGTGTTTCGCATGGTGCTGATGCGGGTATGTATATGTTGTCGGTATTAGGGGGCGAACCTGAGTTTGTTTCGGAGCAAGGCGATATGCCGGTTTTTGGTGACGAGGGTCGTTGGATATATTATCAGCAGGGTAATAGTTTGCGGCGTTGTTTGCCGAGTGGTTTAAATGATCAGCAGGTTTTTAAAAGTACTTATGGAAGTCAGTTTACTTTATCGCCCGATGGTCGATATGTAGCCTTTATTGATTTGCATAAAGTATATGTGGCGCCTATACCGGGTATTGGTAAGCCACTCGATTTATCGGCAAATTCCCAAGCCGTTCCGGTTAAGAAAGTAGCGCAAGATGCCGGTTTGAATTTGCATTGGTCTGCCGATAGCAAATGGTTGTATTATACCATGGGGGATGCCTATTATCGGGTTTCGATGGCGATGCGTTATGCTGAAAACGACTCCTTATTTTTTGCACACATGCAGCCGCCTATTCCTATTGATTTGAAAATCATGAACGATAAGCCAACGGGGCGTGTTGCCTTTACGCATGCTCGTGTTGTTACCATGGAATCGGATGGTGTGTTGGAAGATGCAACGGTATTAGTTAGTGGAAATAAAATTGAAGCTGTTGGTTCGTCGTCGTCGGTGAAGATTGGTGATGCTTATGTGGTTGATTGTACGGGTAAAACCTTGATGCCGGGTTTTATAGATGCGCATGCCCATGCTAACCATTTTCGATTTGGATTAACGCCGCAAAAGCATTGGCCATATTATGTTTCATTAGCTTATGGCGTAACAACCTTGCACGATCCGTCGGCAAACAGCGAAATGGTATTTGCTCAAAGTGAGTTGGTAAAAGCGGGTTTGATGACGGGCCCACGAGTATTTTCGACGGGTACCATTTTATATGGGGCTGAGGGCGATTTTAAAGCAGTTGTAAATAATTTAAGTGATGCAGAGAGTGCCATTCGGCGAACTAAAGCCTATGGTGCTTTTAGTGTAAAGAGTTATAATCAGCCACGGCGTGAACAAAATCAGATGATATTAAAAGCGGCACGGGCTTTGAGCATTGAAGTAGTGCCGGAAGGTGGTTCATTCTTTTATCATAATTTAGGAATGATGTTGGATGGACATACCACGATAGAACATAATTTACCCATTGCACCGTTGTATAATGATGTGGTACAGTTATGGAAGTTGTCGAAGACGGCCATTACACCCACCTTGGTAGTGTCGTATGGTAGTTTGAGTGGCGAGTATTATTGGTATCAACACAGCGATGTATGGAAAAATGAACGCTTGTTGCGTTTTACACCACGAGCTATCATTGATACACGTTCGCGTCATCGTACGATGGCACCAGAAGAAGAATACGAAAATGGTCATATGTTGGTATCGCGCAGTTTAAAGAAATTGAACGACAATGGCGTTTTGATTAATATGGGTGCTCACGGACAAATTCAGGGTATTGGAGCTCATTGGGAAATTTGGATGATGAAGCAAGGAGGAATGAGCACGCTGCAAGCTTTGAAAACCGCTACCATCAATCCGGCCATTAGTTTAGGTCTCGATGAATCGTTGGGTTCTATTCGTGTGGGCAAATTGGCCGATATAATTGTTCTAGATAAAAATCCGCTCGACGATATTTACAATACAGAATCCATTCGTTGGGTGATGGCCAATGGTCGATTGTTTGAAGCAGAAACAATGAACGAAATTGGCTTGCATCCTGTTAAACGCGGTCCTTTTTATTGGGAATTAAACAAAGCATCGGAGGCTTTTCCCTATCATGAGCATGGTATAGGAGAGCATCATATTGATGATTAATGCAACATTTTGTTTTTGCGTAGGCCTAAATACTGCATAAGCTGGCTAGGCCAGTCTTTGTTCATACACGGTTTTTCAATCAATAAATAAAAAATACCGCAAATGAAGAGGGCTATTGGAAAAACAATACAAATTTGAACCAGCAAATCGGCCCAATAACCACAGTGTATACTGAGTTTTGTGGTGATGGGTGTTAGGATTAAAAAGAGCGCGTAATGCAATAAATAAATACTGTAACACATGCCGCCAATTAAATAAATAATGGGGCGTGTAAAAAACCAATTGAATATTTTTCCTCGAAAGGCGCTTAAGAAGAGACCAAAAACACCTACGTTAAATAGAAGCGTATTAATTAGGTATTGTTGAGGTTTGTAGAAATAAAAGAGGAAAAAGATACTAACGATACCTAGGCCATCGAAAATGCTTTTTTTGTTCCCGTTAAAAAAAATAGCTGGACGGGCTAAATGGGCTGCTGCATAAATAATACCTACGGCAAAGAATGTAAAATAATAAAAAATAGAGTTGAGTAATGGTGTTATGTGGTGAACGTAAATCTGTTGTTTAAACCAGAGAAATACAATTAGTAATACAACAAAAGCTAGAATCTGATGAATATGTTTTTTAAATAAAAAGATTAGCGCCAATAAAATGGGGAGTGATATATAAAATTGAGCTTCTGTTTCTAAGCTCCATGTAACCGGGTTGATAGGGCTTGAGCTGCCATAAATAGGGTAGTGGGCGTAAAAGATACCTGCCGCGAAATGCTTAACCCATTCAAACGCATTCTGATGAAAAATTACAATTTGCATCAACATCATGCCCAACAAGCTAATTATAAAGGGGGGTTCCAAGCGGGTTAAGCGTCGTACTAAGTATTGTTTGATATCTATTTTCTTTCCACCGTGCAAATAGTATTTTAAAAAGGGCATGCCGAGAATGTAACCGCTGATGGCGAAAAAAACTTTCACTCCTAAATCGAGGCGCACCACCCACCAAGTTAAGTTGCCTATGGTTTTAATGGCTAATTGGTTTTCCCAATAGGTATGATATTCATCAACATTTTTATGCATGGCTGTATTCAAATGAAAAATCATTACCAAGAAAATGCAAAAGAAACGAAGTCCGTCAATTTCAGGAACAAACGATGCCGAACTGGTGGAGCGTTGAAAACGTTGTATTAAATTCATGGTGCAACAGCCTCTAAATAGATTGAACTAATTTGAACGGGTAAAAATAGCCCAACTTCATTGGATTTCCCAATAAGAATGTACTTGCTGTTGAGGTTGCCCCCTTTATTATTTTGGTATCTTTACCGAATGTCAATGCGATATCCTGAAATTCCCTATCCTATACATTGGATAGATACCAACGAAGCCCTTCTCGAATTGAGTAATCAATTAGCGTTTGTGCGTTTGTTGGCCATAGATACTGAGTTTGATCGTTTTAGAAGAAAATATGGTATTAATTTAGAACTAATACAGTTGTTCGATGGCGAAGCTGTTTATTTGATTCGTGTAGGTGCATTATCGAATTTGCTGTCCTTAAAGCCCATCATTGAAAATCCGGCAGTTATTAAATTATTATATTCCGGTTCAGAAGATATACAGGTCTTTAAAGTGAATGGTATTGCACCGAAAGGGGTATACGATTTACAACCGGCATCGCAGTTAAGTGGATTTTCAGCCATGTCGTTGGCTGGTTTATTGCAAGAAGTGTTGGGTGTGTCGTTCGATAAATCGAAGCAAACCTCCGATTGGAGCAAGCCCCAACTCGATCGGGAGCAAATTGTTTATGCGGCGAACGATGTTATATATTTAGTGCCTTTGTACAATCAAATTAAAGAAGGCGCCGCGCGTTTTTGTACAACCGATTTTATTAACGAAGAGAATGCCTTGTTGGAAGTGGTTGAGGTGTCGGAAACAAAACCCCGATTGAAACAACGTCATCGGGAGAATTTTAATCGGCATGAACAAGCTTTGATTTTGGAACTGATGCATGTACGCGATGGACTGGGGCAGATATTGAACAAGCCTCCCCATTTTGTATTGTCGGACGGGCATATTGAAGATATCGTTTCGCGTAGGGATAACTATGCAGGAACAGAGCAATTAAAAGCGTATTCTGCTTTTTTTAGGCGAGGCTACGATTTTTTATCGAAAGCCGATCGGGATATTCGTGCTGCCTTGACCATGCCGTGGCCACCACCAAAAACTGTGCATGCTCGAAACGACTTGCCCCGTTTGCAAAAGGTGGTTTTGAGTAACGAAAAAATAGAGGACTTGCTTCAATCGTATACACTGTATTTAAACGAACAATACGTTGAATCGGTGGCCACTTATTTATGCAATGGTATCCGTCGGTATTTGCGCGAATTGATGGCTGGTGCGGATGATTTTAATTTTCCACCATATCGAAGAAAATTGTTCCATCAATATTTGAATACAAGCGGATTCGATTTAAACCAATTGGTGGAAGCTTAGCGTTGTGTTAAAGCCTCCGCCATCGCTTTTTGTTTCCCTTTGCTTTTTCGAATACGAACAGCACATACTTTATATTCGGGGCATAAGGCATCGGTATCGGTAACAGAGCTTGTAAGGACATTCATGCTAATTTCAGGGAAGTGAAATGTAGACGATAAAATACCCGGTTTTACTTCGTCGGTAATACGTGCCGTTACATCAATTTTGCCGCGAGCACTTTCAACACAAACCCAATCGCCTTCCTGAATTTGGTGTTTGGCGGCATCATCGGGATGAATCATCAAGGTGTCGGTGAGTAAGATATCGGCATTGCCTGTTCGGCGGGTTTGTGCCCCACAATTGTAATGTTCCAACTCGCGGTTCGTTGTAAGAATGTAGGGAAAGTCTTTTTGATTATCGGTAATTTCTTTCGATTCAACCCATGTGGCCTTTTTAAATTGGCCTTTACCTATTTTGAAAGAGTCGGTGTGTAATATTTCGGTGCCTTCACCTTGTGCATTCACGGGCCATTGTTTGCCGTTATTACCTAATTCATCCCATTTAACACCGGCAAAGAAGGGAACAATTTGAGCAATTTCTTCCAGCATTGTTTTAGGATGATAGGGGGCTTGCGGATACCCCATACGGTTCATGATGTCTACAATAATTTCGCCATCGGGTTTTGTACCTTCAATTGGTTTCACCACTTGTTGAACACGTTGAATACGGCGTTCTCCGTTGGTGAAGGTGCCACTTTTTTCGAGGAAAGAAGCGGCAGGAAGAACCACATGCGCCATAAGGGCGGTTTCGGTCATAAATAATTCTTGAACTACCAACAATTCTAACGATTGCATGGCGGCTTTTACCTTGTGGGTATTCGGATCGGTTTGAACATTGTCTTCACCCATCAACCAAAGTGCTTTAAAGTTACCGGCCAAGGCGGCATCGTACATTTGCGGAATTTTTAATCCTATTTCGCTAGGAATGGAACGACCATAAAACAATTCGTACTTCGCATGTATTTCCGGATTGGTAACATCGAGGTATCCTGCTCCTTGATGCGGTTGGCAGCCCATGTCGGCAGCTCCTTGAACATTGTTTTGTCCACGCAACGGATTTACACCAACGCCACGTCGGCCAATATTGCCGGTAATCATGGCTAGGTCGGCAATCAACATCACGGTATAGGTGCCTTGTGTATGTTCTGTTACGCCCAAGCCATGAAAACTCATAGCATTGGGTGCGGTTGCATAGGCAATGGCTGCTTTTTTTACTAAGTTCTTATCAACGCCTGTTATAGCTTCCAACTCATCGATGTTCATAGATAAAACGTGCTGTTTTAAATCGTTGAATCCTTCGGTGCGTTGTTCAATGAAGTTACTATCTTCTAAGTTTTCCAACATAATGTAATACAACATCATGTTGAGTAAGGCCACATTGGTGCCTGGTTTTGTGGCAAGATGATAAGTGGCATACTTCGCCATTTCAGTACGGCGTGGATCTATAACGATGGTTGTTTTTCCTTTTACGGCGAACTGTTTCATTTTTGCCCCGGTAACAGGATGGCCATCGGTTGGGTTGGCCCCAATTATCATTATGCAATCGGTATACTTTAAATCTACAATTGAATTGGTAGCCGCTCCTGTACCGAAGGTGCGTTGCATACCTAAAGCTGTGGGGGAGTGACAAACACGGGCGCAACTGTCGATGTTATTCGTGCCTATTACAGCGCGAATGAATTTTTGCATCAAATAATTTTCTTCGTTGGTACATCGTGCCGACGAGATGCCGCCGATGGCATCCGGGCCATATTGATTTTTAATACGTGTTAATTCGTTGGCAATATAATCGTATGCTTCATCCCAAGTGGCTGGGGTTAAGGTGCCGTTCCGGCGAATTAACGGTGTGCGTAAACGATCGTTGTGTTTATAAAATTGAAATGCAAAACGTCCTTTTAAACAGGTATGGCCTTTATTTACATCGGCATCGTACGGGGCTTGAATGCTTTTAATTTCGCCAAATTGTGTAGATACTTCGAGGTTACAACCAACACCACAATACGTACAAACTGTTCTTGTTTTTTCAATGCCAACTGCCATGCGTTTGCTTTCAAATACATCGCTGATGGCACTGGTAGGACAAGCCTGTGCGCACGCACCACAACTCACGCAATCGCTTTCGAAAAATGTTTGTTCGGAGCTTTTTATAATGTGGCTATCGAATCCACGACCGGCCATGCTTAATACAAATTGTCCTTGCACTTCGTCGCAAGCCCGAACACACCGAAAACAATTAATGCATTTGCTGAAGTCGGACGTCATGTAGGGGTGGCTCAAATCTTTTTGGCGATCAAGATGTGTTTTGCCTTCGGGGTAACGCACATCGCGAATGCCCACCTGAGCAGCCACGGTTTGTAGTTCACAATTGTTATTTACTTCGCAGGTCAAACAATCAAGCGGATGGTCGGTTAAAACCAACTCAATAATATTGCGACGTAATTTTTGAATACGTTGGCTATTAGGGTATATAAAACTGCCTTCGCTAACAGGTGTATGGCACGACGCCATGGCACGGGCATTTCCGTTTTGAACCAAGGCAACATCCACGCTACAAACACGGCAACTTCCGAAAGGGTCTAAATTAGGGGCATCGCACAAGGTGGGTACTAATTGTTCTCCTAAACTCCTACGAACAAATTGTAAGATGGTTTCGCCGGGAATAAAGGCAAACGGCACGTCGTTGATATAGGCCGTTTTCGTTAGTACCGAAGCATTGTGTAAGGCAGGGGTTAGCGGTTTAGACGTTTCGAACATAGCCGTAGTTTGAGCGATAAAAATACAGTTATTATTCGGCATTACCCATCCTTTTTTTGGTTTCCGCAATGGGTTTTTTTCTGTAATTTGTGCCTTCAATTTTAAAGTATGAAAAAATGGAGTTTAATGCCCCAATGGTTTTTATTCGCTTGTTTGTTACCGTGCGCGGTAAAAGGCCAAGAGCGTTTGACCCCGGAGCAACTTTGGCAATTGGGTCGTGTTTCGGTTCATGAAGTAGATAATACCAATCAAACCTTGCTATATAAAGTATCGCGCACCGATATGGCAGCGAATAAAAATGGGAGCACCTATTTTTCTGTTCCCTTGGCCGGTGGCGAAGCCACTGCCTTGGGGGGTATCAATGCCCCCATGGCACGAACCGAAATAAAGAATGCCGAAGGTGTAAAATGGTCTGCCGATAATAAGTATGCCCTTTTTAGTAGGGAAGTTCCTATACAAGCCGTTAAAGCATCCGACCGTTATACGCAATGGCCTAAAGCCAACGCGTATGTTTACGATCAATTGAATCAGCGTCATTGGGATACCTGGGAAGATGGTTCTTACAGTCATGTATTTGTAGCCGAAGTAGGGGCGAACAATCAGGTGATGAATGAGCGCGATTTGATGGCAGGCGAAGCCTTTGATTGTCCTGGCAAACCCCATGGTGGCAGCGACGATTATCTGTTTACACCCGATGGCAAAGGGGTAATTTATGTTTGTAAGAAGAAGTCGGGAACTGCTTATGCGCTTAGCACCAATACCGATTTGTATTATGTGGATTTAAAAACCGGGAAAACTACCAATTTAACCGAAGGGCGAATGGGGTACGATAACCAACCACAGTTTAGTGCCGATGGACGTTATTTAGCCTGGCTTAGTATGGCGCGTGATGGTTTCGAAAGCGATCAAAACGAGTTGATGGTGATGGATTGGTCTACCAAACGAGTTATTTCGCTCACAGAAACATGGGATGAAACATTGGATGGATTCTCGTGGAGTGCCGATAATCAACGGATCTTTTTTGTAGCTCCTCATCGTGGTACCCAGCAATTGTATGCGGCTACATTGTTTGCAGATAACTTTCAACAAAGGGTTAATAACCAACAAGATTTAATTGTGATGTTGACAGACGGCCCTTGGGAAATTACCGGCATACAAGCGGTAACGCCCGAATATGTGGTGGTTGGTTTAACCGACTTTAATCATGCCGCAGAATTGTATACGTATAATTTGAAAAGTAGGAGTTTAAATCAACTTACACAGGTAAACAACGATTTTTATTCGAAAATAGCGATGTGTCCGGTGAGTGAGCGTTATTCAACCGGCCGAAGTGGGAAGCCGGTATTCAGTTGGGTTGTATATCCCCCCAATTTCGATTCAACCAAAAAGTATCCGTTGTTGCTTTATTGCCAAGGCGGTCCACAAGGAGCCTTGACGCCTTTTTATTCGTTCCGTTGGAATTTGCAATTGATGGCCCAGCAAGGTTACATTGTGATAGCTCCTAATAGAACCGGAATGCCTGGTTGGGGACGAGCCTGGAACGAAGATATTAGTAAAGATTGGGGAGGACAGCCCATTGATGATTATTTGACCGTGGTTGACGATATATCGGAAGAATCGTACGTAGATAAAAGTCGTCGAGGTGCTGTGGGTGCTAGTTATGGCGGTTACTCGGTGTTTATGTTGGCGGGGGTGCATAATGGCCGCTTTAAAACATTCATATCGCATTGCGGTTTGTTCGATATGCAAAGTTGGTATGGTACCACCGAAGAGTTGTTTTTTGCTAACTGGGATATTGGTGGACCCTATTGGGATAAGAAAAATTACTTAGCGCAACGTACTTATCGCGAATTTAATCCGAGTCGATTGGTTGAAAATTGGAATACGCCTATGCTCATTATTCAAGGAGGTATCGATTTTAGGGTTCCTGTTGAACAAGGCATGCAGGCATTTCAGGCGGCTCAACTGAAGGGAATTAAAAGTCGTTTTTTGTATTTCCCCGACGAAAACCATTGGGTGTTGAAACCTCAAAATGCCTTGGTTTGGCAAACTGAATTCTTTCAATGGTTGAAAGAAACTTTATAATGGGCTTAAGATATTCATAGCCTATCTGTCATGGTAAAAACCTATTTTTGTCGCGTGCCTTTACTACGCCTTTTCTTGCTCTTGCTTGTGCTGTCGTTGACGGTGCAACCGGCGTGGGCGCAAACCAAAAAGAAAAAGCCAAGCCCCAAAGCGGCTCCGGCCAAAAAGGGGGCTACCAGCTCGGCTAAAGGCAAAGCGAAAGCGGCACCTCCTGCTAAAGGGAAAGCCAAGCCGAAGGCCCCAGTGGCAAAGCCCAAAGCCCCAGTGCGTAAACCTAAAACGGAAACAGCGCAACAAGACGCGGCGAAGGAGCCCTTGCGCACCATGTCGCGCGAGCAATTAGAACAACAACGGACGGCCATTTTAGATGAAATTAAGCGAACGCAAGCGGAATTGGGTGTGCTTCAGAAAGATAAGAAGACCACCTTGTCGCAATTGCAGGCCCTGCAATCGAAATTGGCGGCTAGGCAATCGTTGATAAGTAATATCAACAATGAAATTGATTATATTGAACGAAACATCAACACAACGGCACAAGATATTACTACGTTGAAATCGCAATTGGGCGTATTGAAAAAGCAGTATGCTGAAATGGTACGGTACACGTATAAGAACAAAACATCGTCTGATTTGGTGGTATTTTTATTTTCATCATCATCGTTTAATGATGCCTTGCGTCGGTTTCGTTTTGTGAAACAATATCGGAACTACCGTGCCGATCAGGCGGCTAAAATTATAGCCTCGAGCAAGGAACTCAGCAACAAGATTTCGGTGTTGAGTGTTGAGAAACAGAAGAAAGATTTGGTATTGCAAGATCAGGAAAAGCAAACTAAGATTTTACAGACCGAGACCTTGGAAAAAGACCGGGTAGTGGCTGAATTAAAGGGGCGTGAAAAGCAGTTGATGGATGGTTTAGCCAAGCAACGAAAATCGGCCGAATCGTTGAACCGAGCCATTGATGCGGCCATTCGGCGTGAAATTGAATTGGCGCGGAAGCGGGCTATTGAAGAGAAGCGCGAGCAAGAACGGCGTTTAGCTGAACAGAAGAAAGCCGAGACGAATGCTGCAGTTGAAAAGAAGCGGCGCGAGGAATTTGAGCGGCAGTTGGCTTTGGAAAAGAAGAAGCAGGAAGATCGGGAGAAAGCATTGGCCTTAGCAAAGAAAGAACAAGAAGAGAAAGAACGCTTGGCTTTAGTAGAAAAGCAAAAGCGCGAAGAACTAGAACGGAAGTTGGCACTTGAAAAGAAAGAACGCGAAGACCGTGAGCGTGCTTTAGCAATTGAAAAAGAGAAACGCGAAGAAGCTGAACGCAAGGCATCGCAAATGGCCGATGAGCAACGTACCCGTAAAGAGAAGGCCTTGGCTAAAGAACGTCAGGAGCAGGAAGAGCGTCAGCGAAAATTACAAAAAGAACGCGATGAGCAAGATGCCCGTCAGCGGAAATTGGCCGAGCAAAAACGGTTGTCGGAAACGCAGCAGCGCGATTTAGTGAGTCAAAAACAACGCCAAGAGGAAGAACAACGGAAATTGGCTGAAGACAAGAAAGACCGGGAGCGTGAATTAGCGCGTGCGGCCCAATCGAATACCTATTACAACCCACGGTATATTCCTGAATTGGCAGGGAAGGAAAAGCCAATCAGCATCAACAACACCGGCGCAGCGGCCAACACGAAGTCGTTTGAAAAAGACGATTACAAGTTTTCGTTAACGCCGCAGGAGCGTGAGATTACCAATAATTTTGAGCAAAGCCGTGGTAACTTACCTTGGCCGGTAGAAAAAGGATTTATTGTGGAGCATTTTGGCAAGAACAAGCATCCGATATTTAATATTGTAACCGACAATTATGGCATTGATATTAAGACCAGTCGCGGGGCTAAAGCCCGTGCCATATTTACCGGCGAAGTAGCCTCCATCATTAGTATTCCCGGTACGGCGTGGCAAACGGTTGTAATTAATCATGGATCGTATTTTACGGTGTATGCGAAATTAGAAAAGGTGTTTGTATCGAAGGGTGCGAAAGTTACTACCAAGCAAGCTATTGGTTTGGTAATAACCGACGATGAGGGGAATACGCAAATCAATTTCCAGGTATGGAAGGTAGGTGTTGGTGGTGCTTCGGTGAAAGTGAATCCGGAGTTGTGGATTGCTCAATAAATATATGCTGACTGGTTTTGGCTGTTTACATAGCTTCATAAAGGAAGAGGCGCTTCATGTTTAGCCCCGGGTGTAGCGGAAAGCTCCCCGCCTCTTGGGCGGGGACTTGCAGCGAAAGACGGGACGATAGATGAACGAGGCGATGGTGATGCGCTTCAAAAAAGATTAAACAGTCTCCAACGATTTAGTCCATTTTTTTAAATTCAACAAAGCGTAACGCATGCGGCCGAGTGCGGTGTTGATGCTTACATGGGTGAGGTCGGCAATTTCTTTGAAACTTAAATCGGCATACATGCGGAGAACTACCACTTCGCGTTGTTCGGTGGGGAGTTGTTGAATGAGGCGTCGGAGGCGTTCTTCGCGGTCCTCTACACAATGCGGCGAAGGCGTTTCGTGGTTGGCGAAAACGAGGGTAGCAAATACATCTTGGCCATCGGGCATGGTAATTTTGGGGCCTCGTTTGGCGGCGCGAAGATGGTCGTAGCACAAGTTGCGGGTGATGCGCAAAGCCCATGCCAGAAACTTATCGTCGTGTTTGTATTTACCGTCCCGAACGGAGCGAATAATTTTAATACAGGCTTCTTGAAAAATATCTTCGGCCAAATAGCGGTCTTTCACCATCAAAATAGCGGTGGTATAAAAGCGGTTTTTGTGCCGGTGGAGAAGAACAGACATAGCGTCTTCGTGATGTTGTTCAATGAGTTGAATCAACGCGGCATCGGAGAGATGGGTAATTGCTTGCATAAATTTCTACCTTGTTTAAATGAACAATGGATGTGAGGTAGAAATGGGTCGATAAGCAAGTGTTTTTTTTATGCCTTTAAACCGGGCGGGTTATCAGAAAGACGCCGAATACATTTTGAGGGTTGGTGGGTAAGGGCTTTTTTCTTTGAAACAAATATAAGGTAAATTTTGAAAATGCGTTTTTTTATTAAAAATGATAGCGCAAATCGAGGTAAAGGCTTCTTGCGGGGGCAATATTCATGCCGCTGGGGGCTATGTGGCCCGAAGCCATGTTGCCCATGCCATTGAGCGGCGTATTTATTTGATTGAACAGATTTTTAATGCCCACTTGAGCGGTGCAATGGTTTTTATTAAAGGTGTGTTGGAGGGCGATGCCGGTTAAATGAATGGCGCGGGTAAAATAAAATTGATTGTCGATGGTGAGCAGGGCTTGACGCGAATTTAATTTGTAGTTCGCTAATAGGCGGGTGCGAAGGCGCGGGAAATTGTAGGCGCCGTTCACGCTAAAATCGTATAAGTTGTAGGCCTTGAATTGCTTCGAAGCGAGTACATGGGTTACACTAAAGCCGCTCTGAATTTGATAGTTTTTTTGATTGATTTCAGCGCGAGCTTGTAGGGACAGATTCCGGTAATCGTCGAGGTTTGCGTATTGCCGCAGTATTGCATTGCCGGGGAGGGCCGCCAAGAAAATCATGTTATGGATGCGGTTATACGCCACTATACCTTCAAAGGCGGCTGTTTTTTTACCCCATCGGGCATTGTGGATGATACTGCTTTCCCAACGAAGTCCTTGCTCGGGTTTGAGTTGGCTATTACCCAACAAGGTATGGTTTTGATCGATGAAGGTTAAATACAATTCCTTCATGGACGGTGTTCGATACCCCCACGCTAGTGAACTGCGCCACAACCATGCCGACGAAATTTGGTAATAACCATGAATAGCGGGCGTTAGTGCTGGCGCGAAGCGAGAGTTATAAATTGCACGGAGGGCGGGTTGTATACGCCATGCTTTTTTGTGCATGGTATACGAAGTAAATACGGCGCCTTCAAATAGGGTTTGTACGGTATCGGCGAGTTTAAAACTGCGGCCTGTTTCGTGGTTGAGGTCGTAACCAATTTGCCATTCGTTTTTAGTTTTCCCGCGCAACGTATAAATGCCACGAAGGTTTAAGGTGTTGAATTGGCTAGTGTCTTGATCGCCCGTGCCGGCGGTTTCGAATTCCGATAAATTAACCAAGTCTTTTTTATACCGATTTCTTAAACGTTGGTAGGTGGTATAGCTGTTCATGGTATTGAACTGCCCGCGTTTACCTATTTTATTTTCCGAGTTGATGGATTGTAACAAACGTTGTGTGCGGTAGTATTCATCGAAGGCGTATCCTTCAAACGGGTTAATAATAGGGTCGCCTAAATTGGTGATGGTTTCGTTGAGGTACGAAGCAAAGTAACTGAGTTGAGTACCTTCCTTGGGCGTCCATTGGTATTGGAGGTCGCCAAGGTATTGTGTTTTTGGTTTCCATTGTTGGAAGCGCCCACCGGTGTCGGTGTCGGTCCACCCATCAAAGAAATTGCGTGCAACGGAGCCAGATAGTTGATGTTGTTTGATGCGTTTGTAGGCTGACGCACCTACGTTGATTTTTCCTACCGATTCTAAATATGTTTGCACACTTGCGCCTTGTTGGTTTTTGCCTGTTTCGGTAATCAGATTTATTACACCGCCCATGGCATTGGACCCATAAAGTACGCTCATGGGACCTTGAATAATTTCAACGCGTTTGATGTGTTGCAGGTTGATTTGCCCTAAATCGATATTGCCATTTTCGCGGCCATTTAAGGGAACGCCGTTGATGAGAATTTTTATGTTTTGTCCGCTCAAGCCTCCTAAGCTGACCGAGGAGCCCAGTACATTGTCTTGCGAAACCCATTGGTTCACATTGAACTGCAGGGCATCGTTGAGTGTAATGGCACCGCGGTCTTGCAAATCTTTGGCCGTGAGGGTTTGAATATTATACATCGACTCGCGTTGTTGAATCGCTTTGGTTTGTGCGGTAATAACCACCCCTTGCAAATCGGTACTTGTTGGAATTAAGTAGATGGTATTGGTGCTTCGCGAAAGGGTTGTGCGGAGCGGTTCGTAGCCAATGCAATGGATAATGGCTTTGTTGGGAAGGTACTCTTCCGGAATTTGGCACTCACCTTGGCGGTTGCTTAACAAGGAAATCCGTTCTTGCTTAAGCAATAAGGTTATACTAACGCGGTCGAGTGCTTGTTGATTGGTTGAATCGAGTATGCGCAATAAAACAGGTTCGGCACCCGCAATGAGTACCGAACCTGTCAATAAAGTAAGTAAAAGTAGAATGTACTTCACCGGTGAATTAATGCGTTACAACAATTTTATCTTGAACCGAAATGCCTTGTCCTTTTACATGAAGCACATATTGCCCATTGCTCAAGGTATGAAGGGGTAACGTGAATGCGTTTAAGCCTTGATTAATGTTGACAGGTGCCGTGTATACCATACGACCTTGTAAATCGAACAAGGCAATGTTAGCGTTTTTATTTTCGTTGCTAGTAAGAACCAATTGAGTAGCGTTGTTAGCGGGGTTGGGTGCAATAGCATACATCGCAATGGCATTTTGAACGTTGTTAATAAGTGTTGGCACTACAATGCGTTTACGGAAGTTAACTTTTCCGGTACTGCTGCCGCTGAAACTGGTGAATTGCAATTGCCATAAGTTACCGCTCCGATCTTGAATGAAATAGGCATTTGAATCGGGCACTAACCAAGCATTCGTATTTAAGTCGAATGTTTTCCAGGCATACCCTACGCCTGCTAAACCGGGCATCCATGTACTAATGAAGTTGGCATATTGCGTGTACGATGAATCTACTTGCACTGCAAGGGCTTGTGCTACTTTAACGGTTTTGTTGGTTAAAACTCCAATTACATTGTTGTTGGGCATTTGTCCACTGCCGGGGAAATTGGTGGTATAACGGGTAAACAAAACATCCCATGTATTGATAGCGGGTTCGCGATTGGTATCGGCGCCGGTATTCAAATCGACATACGCGAAAAGGCGGTCGGCATAATTGGGTTGTTTGGATATAGTATAAACATTGTCGGTATTGTTGGTTAAATGCCCAACGCGGTAGGTATAACTCATTTGGGTAGAAACCAATTGTTGAATCAACAATTTAAAATACCCTTGTGGGGTACGAACAATGAAGATGGAATCGCCATCGATGTTGTGTGAAACCGGATTGTATTTACCCCATCCAAAATCGAATGGACCAACACCGGGTTTATTGTTTAAGGCGCCCGAGAACCATCCGTTATCGTTGTTGAAACATAAATCGGCTCCAAGGGTATCGGCCAAGGAAATGCTTGCCCATTGGGTGGTGTCTTTGTGAATATTAAACACCTTAACCCAATTGTTGCCTGAATTGTGGTTCGCCCATATGGCGGAACTGTCGGCGGCACTCATGGAGAAAGCCAAATGCCAATTGCGGTTGTTTTCGTTTTTGATGGTGTTGTTCGATAAACTATAAAAAACATCGGTTGTACAACTAGTACCCATGTTCACTGAATCGGAAATCCAGGTTTGCGCTTGTGCTGTCAACCCAATTCCCAAAGCCACTAACATTGTAAATACGCTCTTTCTCATATTCTTTTTTTTGTGAGGCAAAACTACATGGACTTGATTGTTTAGCTTGTTGTGCAAATGAGATTTGACAATGAAATGACAAACCACAAAACGTAGTGGAAACCTTGTGAATAAAGGCTTTAAGTCTATTGCAATGGATAATCTGATTTATATCAGTTTATGAGCAAGCAGGTATTCAGCAATTTGCACTGCATTCGTGGCGGCCCCTTTCCGGAGGTTGTCGGAAACCACCCATAAGTTCAATGAATTTTTTTGCGAGCCGTCGCGGCGAATGCGGCCTACAAATACGGCGTCTTTGCCCTGGCTTGTTAAGGGCATAGGGTAAAGTAATGCTGCCGGATTATCTTGCACTTCAATGCCGGGGAATGTGCTGAGGAGTTGCCTTACGGTATCAATATCGAAATCGTTTTCAAATTCTATGTTCACACTTTCGCTGTGGCCGCCCATAACGGGAATGCGCACGGTGGTGGCAGTAACAGCAATTGTATTATCGCCTAATATCTTTTTTGTTTCATTAATCATTTTCATTTCCTCTTTGGTGTAATCGTTTTCAGTAAACACATCTATTTGAGGAATGATGTTGAGGTCGATAGGGTAGGGATATACTTTTTCGCCGGGGGTACCGGCACGTTCGTTCTTTAGTTGTTGAACTGCTTTGGCCCCGGTACCTGTAACCGATTGATAGGTTGATACCACAACGCGTTTTACACGATATTTATCGTGCAAGGGTTTTAAGCACATTACCAATTGTATGGTAGAGCAATTGGGGTTGGCAATAATAAAATCGTCTTTGGTTAGTACTTGCGCGTTTACTTCAGGAACAACTAATTTTTTAGTTGGGTCCATGCGCCAAGCCGACGAATTATCAATTACACGTGTACCTGCTTCGGCAAATAAGGGAGCAAGGGTTAACGAGGTATTGCCACCAGCCGAAAATAACGCGATGTGTGGTTTCAATGCTATAGCCTCCTGAGCACTTACTACGGGAATATCGTGGTTGTTGAAACGAATTGTTTTGCCCACCGATTTTTCGGAAGCAACAGGAATCAACCTGCTTACGGGAAATTGACGTTGTTCAAGAACACGCAACATTTCGGTGCCCACTAAACCCGTGGCTCCCACTACTGCTACTACCATGCGTTATAATTTAAGTACTTCAAAGTTAATTTGTTTTCAACAAGGCTTCAATAGCCGGGTCGCCTTTTAAATGCCCCATCTGTTTTTGAATCCATGCTTTGCGTCGGGCAACATACCGCGAGGGCGGATTCGCTTTAAACCGTTTTGGACTAGGCAAAACAGCGGCAATGGCAGCGGCTTCGGAGGCGCTGAGTTTTTTGGCCGGTTTATGAAAGTAGTGTTGTGCGGCGGCTTCAATACCAAAAATACCCTCACCCATTTCGGCCACATTCAAATACATTTCTAAAATGCGTTGTTTGCCCCAAATTAATTCAATTAAAAAAGTATGAATTAACTCGAGGCCTTTGCGAACCCAACTACGTTGTTGCCATAAAAAAACATTCTTTGCGGTTTGTTGCGAAATGGTACTGCCTCCACGAACCTTTTTATGTTTTGGGTTGTTGTTGTATTTCAATGCTTTTTGAATAGCTTCCCAATCAAAGCCATGATGCGAAACAAAGAGTTGGTCTTCGGCTGCCATCACGGCCAAGGGGGCTTGGGAGCCCATTTCTTTGAAAGAGATATAATTGCGCGATAATCCGTGGCCTCCTACGAGGGAACCAATCATGGTGAGGGTGATGGGTGGGTTAATCCATTTTGTAATTACCACATAGGCTAAGTCGATAACTACCAACCACATCACGATTCGAAAAAGGAGACGAATTATTCGCATAGTTGGTTCCAATTTAGCGAGCCGATTTGCGGCGCTTGAGTTCTTGGTTAATCAAGGTCAGTTCCCGTCCTGTTTGTCCGGCTACCGAGGTGTTTTCCTGGGCCCGGCGCATTAAATAGGGAACCACATCGGCAACGGGTCCGTAGGGTAAATATTTCGATACCTTGAACCCTGCTTGTCCAAGATTGAACGATAAATGATCGCTCATGCCGAATAGTTGCGAGAAATAAATGGGGGCTTGGGCGGGCTGAAGGTTTTTGTTTAGAATATAATTAGCAGCTAGGAGGTTGCTATTTTCGTTGTGCGACCCAATAAATAAGGTAATGGTATCGGGATGGGTTAACCCGTACTGCACCGCGGCGTCGTAGTCGGCATCGGTGGCGGCTTTATTGGGTTGAATGGGCGAGGGGTACCCCATATTGGCGGCACGTTGCCGTTCTTTTTCCATGTAAGCGCCCCTAACCAATTTGGCCCCCAAGCGGTAATTGCCTTGCAAGGCTTTTTCGTGCGACGATTTTAG